>CAUTGQ010000026.1:0-11501 GCA_963538075.1 uncultured Atopobiaceae bacterium | reverse complement strand
TCTGGATCTACGGCAACCTGAGCAGTACCGATGCCGATTCCGTTGGATGCATTGACTCCCTCAAACATACATGCTCCTATCATTGTCCGTTTAGCGGTGTATAACGTTCTGCAAGCCTATCCACACAGGACAATAGTCGCAGAAACTAACCTGTCTTTTTACAGGGTAACATTTTTTTGACCTGTTACGTTGTGAGTATCTTTAAATAAATTTCAATAAAAAACACTTGGCGAGAAAATCCTTCTTGCCAAGTGTTTATGCGTTCACAATAGTAAAGACGCTCTGTTTACTCCACGCGGAAAGAGCGCACTATCTGAGGGTTTCTCGCCAAAAGAACTATGCGTTCTAGCTGCGAATACTACTCAGAATCTGCAAGCCAAGAAGACTTGCCCTCGCGGCTCTCCTCTTTCTGGCGAGCAAGCTGAATCTCTTCTGCGATAGAGGCGGGCATCTCTCGGCCCATCTTCTTGTAAAGAGCGGTGACAACGCGATCAATGGTTGCGCGCTTTGCGATTCCTCGACTTGCTGCAGTTGCAGTACCGCAAGCTGAAGCGTAAATAAGCGCGGTGTCGTAATCGTAGCCAGCGGTGGTCTTTGCAAGGAAGCCTGCGACCATGGAGTCACCAGCGCCGGTTGCGTTAACCAGTCGAATCTTAGCGGTTGGAACAATGTGCTCGGTTCCGTACTCGTCCAGAAGCAGAGAACCTGCGCCACCGCAAGAAACGATAACGTTGCGAGCACCGCCATCCTGGAGCTTCTTTGCAAATGGAATGCACTCTTCTGGGGTCTCTGGATTGGCATCAAAGATACGGCCAACCTCGTGGTTGTTAGGCTTGATCAGGAATGGCTGAGCCTTAATGGCCTCCATAAGCAGCTGACCAGGAGCATCAACAACAAACTGGATACCGCGACCTGCAAGCTGGGCCATAAGACGAGTATAGATATCCTCTGGAAGTGAGCTTGGAATAGATCCCGTAAGAACCAGGGTGTCACCTGCACCAACAACGTCCATGCGCTCCAGCAGCTCATCAACCTTTTTCTCTGGAATGCGTGGACCATTGCCGTTGACCATGGTCATAACAATGCCGTTAAGCTTGACATTAATACGAGTAAAGCCAGAATCCAGCTTGACGAAGTTACTTGGAATTCCCTGACGCTGCAGGTCACTGAGCAGGTATTCACCAGTAAAGCCACCAACAATACCCATGGCAACGGTGACTTTATCAAGCTCATTTAAGAGCGTGGAGACGTTAATACCATTACCACCGCAGTGCAACTCTTCTGAGGAGGAACGGTTAGTAAAGCCCATGTCCAATGTGTTTGGATGCATGACATAGTCAAGCGCGGGATTAAGCGTCATTGTGTAAATCACGGCGAGTCCTCCGAACTACAATAAAATCATGGAGACTTCAGTATGACGCAATCGCTCTCAACAAACAATTAGAATCTAGCGACTCACAAAAAATAAAAACCCCGACGCAAGCCGGGGTTTGAAATTCAAATGGTGGATCGTCAGGGGTTCGAACCCTGGACCTTGGGATTAAGAGTCCCCTGCTCTACCAGCTGAGCTAACGATCCAATTAACGTTTCGAATGGGGTGGGAAAAGGGGCTCGAACCCTCGACCTACGGAGCCACAGTCCGTCGCTCTGCCAACTGAGCTACTCCCACCATTTGGCCACCTCATGAAACGCAGCTAAATCATTATTACAGAATCAGAAAAAGATGCAAGCGAGAAACGCAGATTTTTCGAACTCTTTTTTGATTTTCTTAGAAATCTGCCGGTGCAACGGGTTTCTCGCCAAACAAAATGCGGAGAAGAACGAGCTTCTCCGCATCTAACTGAATGCGCTATACGCGCAGGTATATGGTGGTGCAGAGCCTAGACATTGTAGTCAGCGCGCGTAGAAATCGCAGTCAGCACGGGCAGAAACTGCAGCCAGCGCGCGCAGAAACCGCAGGGTGCACTTAGAAACCGTGGGCCGTAAGGGCAGTGTCCAGGCGATCCAGTGCCTCTTCGATTTCCACACGAGGAGCTGCCAAATTCCAGCGTTTGAAGCCTTGGGCGGCCTCGCCAAAGAAGACGCCGTCGGTGAAGAATACCTGGGCCTCAAATTGCAACAGCTGGTCGAGCTCTTCTGGAGTAAGGCCAAGGTCCCTAAAGTCGAGCCACTGGAGGTAGGTTCCTGTGATTGGCGCGAGCTTCACGCGAGGATGCTTGGTGGCAAAGAAGTCCAGGACCAGCTTCTGGTTGTCGTCAACAGCCTTGATGCATGCGTCCAGCCATGCTCCACCCTTACTGTAAGCCAGCTCACAGGCCTTGAAGCTGATTGGATTGCACGAGGTAGTCTCTCGGGCCTGAAGGCGTTTCTCGAGGCGTGTGCGCAGCTCTGGGTTGCTCACGATGATGTTGCTGAACTGTGTGCCGGCCAAGTTGAAGCTCTTTGAAGCAGAGGTGCAGGTGATGGTGCGTGCCGCAACTTCATCGGAGATTGTTTCAAAGACGGTGTGTGTGGAGCCTGGCATGATGAGGTCGTGGTGGATCTCGTCGGCAACCACGATGAGGTTGTGCTTAACCGCTATCTCTGCGATGCGCGTAAGCTCTTCTTTGGTCCACACGCGACCGCTTGGATTGTGGGGTGAACACAGGATGACCATGGTGTTCTTTGGCTCGGCGGCAAGCTTCTCAAGCAGGTCAAAGTCAATGTCGTAGTGAGGACCCTCTGACAAGACAAGCGGACACTCTACGAGTGCACGGTTATTCTCCTCAACCGCCATATAGAACGGATGGTAGACAGGCGTAAACAGAATGACACCCTCGTCTGGCTTGGTGAACTCGGCAACCGATGCAAAGAGTGCAGGTACCACGCCTGAAGAGTTGAGCAGCCACTCGGGCTTTACGTCCCAATTGTGGCGAGTCTTCATCCACTTGCACACAGCCTGCTTCATCTGATTAGTTGGCATGGAATAACCAAGGATTGCGTCGTTGATGTACTCCTTGAGACCTTCAACAATCTCAGGAGCTGTGTGATATTCCATGTCAGCAACAGAAAACGGTGGAATACCAGGAGCTACATCAGGATTAACGTCGTACATGACGTTCCATTTTCTAGAACCAGTACCAGCGCGATCAACGCGGGATTCAAAATCGTAAGACATTGTGTCTCCATTCACGTAAACCTATAACCAGTGTAGCTGCTTTTAGTGTAGCTACTTTTCTTTTCCTTTGTCATTCTTCTGATAAGAAAATCTTTGATGGCACGACGTATTTGCAATCCTTATTGCTATAATGAACGACGCTATATGTCTCCTTAGCTCAGCTGGATAGAGCGTCGGTCTTCTAAACCGCAGGTCGCGCGTTCGAATCGCGCAGGAGGCACCAAAAACCCAAGGTAGATGGCTTGCCGTCTACCTTTTTTGTTAGGCCAACACTGCAAGTGCACCCTTTTTGCCGCCAAACTGTATGGCTACTGTAAAAGTAGAATACCTGTTCGAATAAAAGTTTTAACTATCTAGATAGGCGATTTGTGCATAAACACTTGCCAATATGCATGAAAACTAATCAAGAAATTGATGTATCAAATGAGAGGTGCTGTTTTGGGTAAAAAATCCGTTTAGTTGGAGTTTATTTTTGGTCTTCGAAGTTTTGGCACTTACGTTTACCCAGCTCAGAAATTTTGTACTAATTTCCACAATTTTATCCACGCAAAATTGCTGGTAGATGGCTTGCATAGAAACTAAGCATTTTTGGATACTCCAACTAAACGCATTTTTTACCACTTTGCCGCCGAATGGTACTCTATCGCTGAAAAATTTCACTCGGACGCACAAAAATACCCGTTCGATTCCACGAAATAGAATCGAACGGGTACTTGGTCAACGAAAATGATGCGAGCGTGGCTGCACGCCAGATATTACAGCAGGTATTCTGCAATCTGGACAGCGTTTGTTGCGGCACCCTTCCTAATCTGGTCTCCGCAGCAGAAGAATGTCAGTGCATGAGTGTCCTCATCAGCAGAGAGATCCTCGCGAATACGACCAACATAAATGAGGTCCTGGTCGGAAGTATCAAGAGGCATTGGGTACTGGAGCTCTGCAGGGTTGTCAACGACCTTAATGCCTGGTGCGTCCTCAAGAATAGCGCGAGCCTCATCTGGGCTCAAAGGACGCTCAAACTCAACCGTGATGGACTCGGAGTGAGAGCGCATCGTTGGAACACGGACGCAGGTGCAGTTAACGCGTAGCTCAGGAAGGTGCATGATCTTGCGACCCTCGTTTTGCATCTTCATTTCCTCAGAGGTGTAGCCAACCTCGTCAAAGCCACCAATCTGTGGAATCAGGTTAACTGCCAGCTGGTATGCAAAAGGAGCGGTCTCGGTTACTTCCCTACCTGCAACAACGTCAGCCATCTGATTCTTCAGGCTGGTGAGACCAGGAAGGCCAGCGCCTGATGCAGCCTGATAGGTAGAAGCAATAATACGCTTTGCACCTGCTGCCTTATGTAGAGGATACAGAGGTACCAAGCCAATAATGGTTGCACAGTTTGGATTAGAGATGATGCCGTTATGGTTCTTGATATCCTCGGCGTTAATCTCTGGGATTACCAGCGGAACGTTTGGGTCCATTCTAAATGCATGGGAATTGTCAACGCAGACGCATCCACGCTTGACAGCTTCAGGAAGCAGCTCTTTTGCCTGTTCGTCGCCAGCTGCGCCAAGGACAATGTCTACACCCTCAAAAGCCTCTGGTGTTGCTTCGCGAATTACAATCTGCTGGCCAGCAAATTCGATAGTTTTACCAGCGCTTCGAGCGGATGCCAGAAGCACCAGCTCCTTGATAGGAAAATTACGCTCTTCAAGGCACTGCATCATCTGGGCACCAACAACGCCGGTAGCACCAAGAATTGCAACGACCTTACCGTTTGGATCAAAAGTCATAGTTACCTCGAAACCATTTCGTCACGAACAAATCCGTTATAGATGACGCCAATTGTGCGATCAAAGTCGGCATTATCGACGCCCACAATAATACTAATCTCTTCCGAGCTCTGCGTAATCATGCGAATGTTGACGCCCGCATTGCCCAGCGCGCCAAAGATCTTACCAGAGGTACCAGAACGCCTAGACATATTGCGACCAACCACAGAAACAAGAGCTAGACGGTCTACCATCGTAATATCATCAGGCTCAATCTCGCGACGAATATCGCTGATGATGGAATAAACCGTATCCTTTACGTCGGAGGCATTTACCACAATACCAAACGAATCAACGCCTGTTGGGATGTGCTCCACAGAGACCCCGTAGCGCTCAACAATATTGAGAGCGCGGCTGATGACGCCAACCTCGTTGGACATGTGAGCCTTCTTAACGTGAATAGCCAAGAAGTCTTTCTTGCCTGCAATACCTGTAATCAAGTGCTCGTTTGTATCGCCATCTGCGGTCTCACGGATAACCGTACCCGTATCTTCTGGACGGTTGGTATTCTTAATCTGAATTGGAATGTTTGCCTCGCGAACAGGGAAAATTGCCTCTTCCTGAAGAACGGAAGCGCCCATGTAAGAAAGCTCGCGCATCTCGTCAAAAGTAATGCGGCCAATGGCGCGTGGATTCTGAACAATGCGAGGATCCGCAGAAAGGAAGCCAGAAACGTCAGTCCAGTTCTCATACAAGTCAGCGTCTAAGCAGCGAGCAACAATAGCGCCGGTAATATCGCCACCACCACGCTGGAACAGCTTAATTGCGCCGTCAACGGTAGCGCCATAGAAGCCAGGCAGCACAAACGAGCCGCTGCGAGCAACAACTTCTTTAAGCCTAGAAGCAGTGCGCTCCATATCAATGGTGCCGTCATGATGGAACAGCATAACGTCAGCAGCATCAACAAAGGGCAGGCCAAGGTACTCGGCAAGAATCTGGCAGGTAAACCACTCGCCCCTACTTACTACATACTCTGGCGAGAAGGACTTGATGTTTGTAGCAAACTTCTCAAACTCCTCGGCGACAGGCCATGCAACTCCCAGCTCATCAGCAATCTCCACAAAACGAGCCTCGATGTCTGCAAGTAGAGAGGTGCAGTCAACGTGATACTCAATGTGGGCATTTACCAGCAGCAGAAGGTCGGTAATCTTGTTGTCAGTTGAATGGCGCTTTCCTGCTGCAGACGAGACAATAAAGCGTCTATCAGGGTCAGCCTCAACAATAGCTTTAACTTTTTTGAACTGCTCTGCAGAAGCAACACTTGAGCCGCCAAATTTTGCAATTTTGATCATTTCTAATTCCTCTTTTCAAGTGCAGCCATAAAGGTTGTAGGATCTTGCGAAAGTGCGCTGGTAAGAAGCTCACGGGCCTTCTCGGCACTTAGATTTTTAACCAACTGAGCGCCTGGCTCCCAGAACGTACCGCCCGGGACATCCGCCTGCGTCCTAAACACGTAATCGGAAACAAGCAGCTCTGGATTATACGAAAGACCTGCCGAGAAGGTCTGCTGGCCTCCAACTGGAGCGCCGGCGCAGTCAATAATATCTTGAACGACAGCGTTTGCCGTTGGGTCGCCACCGGCACCTTGACCGTAGAACTTGAGCTCGCCAATGGTATTTCCCACGGCAGTTGCAACATTAAAGTTAGTTGGAACGTTGGCCTCTATGGTTGAGAGCGAAACCGCAACTGGCTCAACAGCTACCGCATACGATGAACCGTCAGAAACACCACGACCAAAGAGCTTGATGGTCATGTCATGACTGCCAAACATGGCAAGGTCACGCTTAGTTAAATTTCTGATGCCAGACATAGGAATCTGGTCTGTGCAGATAACATCAAAGGCAATGGACGCAGAAATCATGGTCTTAGAGCGGACATCGATGCCATCAATATCGCTTGACGGGTCTCGCTCTGCGTACCCCAGCTCCTGAGCTTTGCTTAACACCTCAGCAAAGTCTGTTCCATCTTTAAGCATGGAGTAGACAATGTAATTAGTGGTGCCGTTCATGATTCCCCAGAACACAGAAATCTCGTCAATACGACGAACTTTCTGAATTCCCGCAATCCAAGGAATGCCGCCACACACGCAGGCTTCAATCTTGAAGTTGACGCCCGCTTCAGCGGCAAGGGTCATGAACTCCTCAAAATGCGCAGATACCACAGCTTTATTTGAAGTGACTACATTTTTCTTAGCAGTGAGCGCTGCTTTAATGTACTCATAGGCTGGCGAGAGACCGCCCATGCACTCGACAACCGTATCGAGCACGGGGTCAGACAAGAGCGCATCAAAATCTGACGTTGCGCGGGGGTCAACATGCTCTTTACCAGCTCTAACCAAGATGGATGTCAAGTTAGCGTCAGAAACGCGCTCGTCAAGAATGTGCGCAACCGAAGCACCAACCGTTCCAAATCCAAGTAGGGCAACGTTTTGCATATAACTCCAAATCTAGCAGTCATTTTGCGAGAAAACCGGTTGCCTGCAAGGCTAATTGCAGAGCAAGGACAACCGCACGCAAAGGTGACTGCACTGATAACAATCTCATAGACAAAAACTACCAAAAACCTAGACAGAATCTAGTCGACAATTTTTCTCGTCTTCATAATGCTATGAACAATTCTATGTTACAAGCGACATTTACTTCTCACTGTTAAAATAATAGAAACGCAACACGCGAGACGCACAATTTGCACGCGCACAACACGCGACACGCACAACACGCGACACGTTCTAAAGATTGGTGGTTTCATGGCCGTCGCATATCACAGCACAAGAAGCTCTGACCATACCGTTTTGGCTAAACAAGCCATTTTGCAGGGAATTGCTCCCGATGGCGGCCTTTATATCCAAGATTCAATTGGCGAGAAACCCCTCGATCTTGCAAAGGTTTGTTCTCAGGGCTTTAAAGCTACTGCTTTCGATGTGCTTTCTGCTCTGCTGGACGACTACTCTGCTGAAGAGCTGACTCGCTGTATTGAGGGCGCGTATGGCTCTCAGTGGGACACCCAGGCTATCACGCCTGTTTCTGCTATCGGAGAAGACTGGCTGCTTGAGCTCTTCCATGGTCCAACGTCGGCTTTCAAAGACGTTGCGCTTCAGATGCTCCCCCGCCTGATGAGTGTCGCTCGCGAGGACGCGAGTGGCGCGAGTGCTGCGGGTGTAGCGGGCGTCGCAGGTGCTGCTGGAGCCGCGGGTATCGCTGGTAAGAACATCATGATCGTGACCGCTACCTCCGGAGACACCGGTAAAGCTGCACTTGAGGGCTTCAAAGATGTTCCTGGTATGGGCATTACCGTCTTTTATCCTGAGGGAAAAGTCTCGGACATTCAGCGCCTGCAAATGGTGACCCAGAAGGGGTCAAACGTTGCTGTTTGCGCAGTTAAAGGCAACTTTGACGACGCTCAAAACGCTGCTAAAGCAATCTTTGCTAACAAGGAGCTGGCACAGGAGCTTGCAGGCAACGGCACGGTTCTTTCCAGCGCAAACTCCATCAATATTGGTCGCTTGGCTCCACAGGTAACCTACTACTTTGATGCATATGCACAGCTCGTCGCCAAGGGTGCCATTACACAGGGTCAAAAGGTTACTTTCTGCGTACCAACCGGCAACTTTGGCGATGTCCTTGCAGGTTACTTTGCAAAAGAGATGGGACTTCCTGTTGATCGCCTCATTGTGGCTTCTAACAGCAATAAGGTGCTGACTGATTTCTTGGAAACCGGCGTCTATGATCGCAGACGCGCATTTGAAAAGACCATCTCTCCGTCGATGGATATTCTGGTTTCATCAAATCTTGAACGACTCCTCTATCTTGCATCCGGCAAAGACACCGAACTTGTCAGCTATCTGATGAACCAGCTGGTAACCAAGGGTATTTATACGGTACCTGCTCAAGTTATGGATGCCATCCGTGAAACCTTTGACGCTGGATTTGCCACCGACGACCAGACACGTGAGACTATCCGTTCTACCTGGGAGAATTGTCGTGTGCTAATTGACCCTCACACAGCCGTCGCCAAGCACGTGCTTGACAGGGTTTCTCGCCAGGCAAACGACGTGCGCGTATGTCTGTCCACTGCAAGCCCATATAAGTTCTCGTCCGACGTGCTTGCCGCGCTGGGCCACTCGACCGCCGACCTGGACGACTTTGTGTGCATGCATACGCTCGCCGAAATCACGGGCACTAATCCGCCAATCCAGCTTTCATCTCTGAATGATAACGTTATCATTCATACTGACGTTCGTGAGAAGGAACAGCTTGCTTCGTACGTTTCTGAAGCATGCGGGCGTATTTTTGTTTGTTAGACTCTGAGAAAGCAGGTTCTACATGCTCGACAACACCATCTTGACCGTTTCTGTACCTGCTACCTCTGCAAACATTGGCGTCGGCTACGATACGCTGGGTCTTGCGTTTAACCTGCGCGCAAAAATTACGTTTAGGGAATCCCCTACGCTCATCATTGATGGCTGCCCCGAGCAGTTCAGAAACGATGACAACCTTGTGTGGACGTCGTATATTCGCGCCTGCGAAAAGCTGGGTGAAGAGCCCACTCCTAAGCACATTACTATCGACTCGCCTATTCCGCTTTCCGGTGGACTTGGCTCAAGCTCTACCTGCGTTATTGCGGGTATTGCGGCCGCAATGACCGAGTCTCACAGCGGTTGGGATCCTGAGCGCGCGCTTGACTTTGCCTGCCATTTTGAGGGCCACCCCGACAACGTGGCACCTGCTATTTATGGTGGCTTGACCTCGTCTTTTGTTGAGGGCGGGCATGCCGTTTGTACTCGAAGGCTGGTAGCGCGCGGACTTTCCTTTGTTGCAATTGCGCCCCCGTACTCTATCAATACCGAGGAAGCGCGTAAAGTTGTTCCGCAGCAAGTCCCACTTGAAACGGCTGTTTACCAGATGGGACGCACCGTTGCTGTCACTCACGCACTTGAAACAGGAAACGGCGGACTGTTGGCAGCAGCTTGCAACGATAAGATTCACGAACCGTATCGCAAGGAGCTCATTCCCGATTACGAGGAGCTTAAGCAGGTAGCAAAGCTTGCGCGCGCATGCACGTTTGTTATTTCTGGCTCGGGCTCCACTATGGTTGCAATCTGCGACTCCCCCGTTACTGCGCGCGCGGTTGCCGAGAATGCAAAGCAGGTCAGAGGCGATCTTTGGATTCAAATTCTTGAGCCAGCACTTCTGGGTACCGTCCTTACCTTGGATGACGGTCAGCAACACCACAACACCTTTGACGAGATTTAACGTGACAACTGCACGCGGTTAATGCGTGTACCAACAAGTACGCCTGCGACAACACGGGTTTCTCGCTAGGAGTGCCAATCCCGTCCGTTCTTCTTGCCATGCGCGCCTTTCCAACATTGTGCGCCTGAAAAGTGCAAAGAATCTGTATTTGAGGCACAGATTCTTTGATGAAATCAGGCAAATCCACAGTTTCTTTTACGTATTTAGCTTGAATTGTCAAAGCAAGTGCAACGTTTGGTGATGGTAGACTTCCCAAGGGCACTTCCAACCCAGACGCTTACGTGGCCTTAGGTTAAGTTCATTATATACTGCCTCAATCTCTCTATCGCTAATCGATGAGAGGTCTGTACCTTTTGGAAAATACTCTCTGATGAGACCGTTAGTATTTTCATTGGTACCTCTTTGCCAGGGATGATGTGGAAGACAGAAGTAGATACTTACTCCAATAGCTTCTTGAAGTTCTGCTGCTCGAGCAAACTCAGATCCACGATCAAGCGTTATGGTTTTTACTACCTCACCTCTCAAAGCTTGCTGTATAGCTACATTGACATCGGCACTAGACCCTGATGCAGCTTTGCCACCAACAAGGTAGCCGCTCATACGGTCAACTTGTGTGACCAGGCGTGGCCCTTTGGCCTTACCGATGACGGTATCTCCTTCCCAGTCTCCAATACGTTGGCGATCTGCAACCTCTTTTGGTCTTTCGACAAGTTCATGTGTTATCCGTATTTTTCCTCTGCGCTCTATGAGGTGTTTTGTATGTCGTCGTTTACCTCGGTGTCTGAGTCTTCTACGTACAGACTGTACACCTGGAAGTTCACAGTCTAGTTTTCCTGAGTGTATGGCTCTATATATAGTGCTACAGCTGACAGGAGCGTATGAAAGCTCCAAGTGTAGTCTGCCTGCAATCTGCTCAGGTGAGAAGTGGCGACTACAGATAAGAAAGACAATACGTGCACGAAGGCTTGGATCATCGAGTAGTGTCCGTTTCTTGCAAGCCTGGCGTCGAACATCGGTCTTTCTCTGGGCAGTCGAAGCCCTATAACAAAGATGCGCCACTCCAATGATTGTCCAACCGTTTCTTTTAATCTCCCGTGAAATACTTGATTTGTTTCGTCCGAGCTTACGAGCAATCTGGCTTATACTTTCATGATTTTTCCAGCAGACCATAATGTCTTCGCGCTCTTCAATGCTAAGATGGCTATAGTGACCCATGGAAATCCTTTCAATGAACGTTGTCGTAAGCGCCATTGTAGACCCATGGGTCACTACCTT
>CAUTGQ010000025.1:0-11585 GCA_963538075.1 uncultured Atopobiaceae bacterium | reverse complement strand
GGTAGATTGCCAAGTGTGGCCGCTTGCCGTATCATAGAACAAGAACTTTTGAATGAGGTTGTATGTTCTTTATTGTCGCGTCACTTTTAGCTCTTTTGACGCTTGCGTATCTTGTCGCAAGCGGTTTTGTTCGCGTGGTGCGCTATTTTTGGGGCTGGCTTTCGTCTGGCGAGAAGATCGATGGGCTCACAGGCGACGCTCCTAGCGCTGCATCAGACGCACCTGACGACGCATCCGGCGCCGTACCAGCCGCGCCGTTCTCCAAACCAAAACCAACGCAAGCCGAGCTTTCGGCGTACTTGGACAAGATGCATCTTGGCTGGTACCAGGTGGTTATTCTCTTCATTGTTGGTTGCATGGCCGGCCTTCTCATCGAAGAGATCTGGATGCTCATTACCGCCGGCCTTACCGAGAGCAGGGTGGGTCTTATTTGGGGACCGTTCTCTCCGCTCTACGGAACCGGCGCGGTGTTTCTGACGGTAATTTGCTACCAGTTGCATAAGCATCACGCCAATAACCTGGTCATTTTCTTGGTTTCAGTTGTTGTTGGCGGCACGCTGGAGCAGCTTACCGGCTGGGGAATGCAAGAGATTTTCCACTCGGAATCATGGACGTACGCCCATCTTCCAGACGCCATCACACAGTGGGTGGCCTGGCGATTCTTGGGATTTTGGGGCATTTTGGGCCTGATTTGGTGTCGCGTCATCATGCCTCGTGCGCTCTACAAGATTGGCGAGCCAACATCAAAAAGGCAAGCAATTTTTGTTACCCTGCTTACGGTGTATCTTGTTGCCGACATTACTATGACGGTGGCGTGTTTGGCGAGAAAAGCTCAGCGAGACGCTGGTATTCCTCCGACAAACGCGTTTGAGATGTGGGTAGATAATCACTACGATGACAGCTTTGTATCTGCTCGATTCCAGAACATGACGTTTACGTCGCCAGATTCGACTGACAAGTCGTAGCCGTCGTGCACCGACCGCTGGCCTACCTGACAGCAAGTCGCCGATCGCCGCAAGACCGCCGGCCCGACAGCAAGACCGCCCGCAAGACCGCGAGAAACCCAAAGGATTTGTAATGCAAATACCTTCTGCAAAACCAGAACATCCAACAAGCAACGTGTACCTGGACTTTGCCGCAGCTACACCAATGGATCCGCGTGTAGTTGATGCAATGATCCCGTACTTCACGGAGAAGTTCTACAATCCATCGGCTCCGTATGCGTTGTCTCGCCAGGTTCGTGACGAGGTAGAGCGTGCACGCGCTGTTTTGGCGCACGCCATTGGCGCTCGTCCAGGAAACGTGGTACTCACGGCAGGTGCTACAGAGGCAAACAACTTGGCGTTTGCTACGGTCTCGGAAGACGCGCACGTTATCGTTGACGCCATTGAACATGAGAGCGTTCTAGCGTGCGCAGGGATTTTCTCGCACAAGACACTTCGCGTAGAAGCAGACGGTCGCGTGGACCCAGAGCGGGTTGCAAAAGCGCTCAAGCCAGAGACCGAGCTGGTTTCCATTGAACTTGCAAATGGTGAGATAGGCACCATCCAGCCTATCCGCGAGATTTCACAGGTGCTTGCTAAGGAGCGCTCACGCAGACTTGCAGCAGGGGAGTCTCGTCCGCTGCACTTGCACGCAGACGCTTCTCAGGCAGCGGCGTACTTGAGCGTAAACGTGTCGTCGCTGGGCGTGGATATGCTGACGCTTTCTGCAGCTAAGCTTTCTGGCCCCAAGCAAGTGGGCCTTCTGTGGGCTTCCGACGATGTGCGCTTAAGGCCGCTGGTACTCGGCGGCGGGCAAGAGGGCGGCGTGCGTTCAGGTACAGAGAACGTCGCGGGCGTCATTGGCTTTGCGTGTGCTTTAGCGCTTGCTGATGAGACTCGCACTGACGAGGCAAAACGGGTTTCTCGCCTCAGAGATCAGCTACAGGAGCTGCTTTGCACAGAGTTTCCGCAGATGATTGTCTCGGGGCCAAAGAACGCCAAGCTGAGACTTCCTAATTTGCTGCACGTTTCTTTCCCGGGGCTTGAAGCTCGCCGTCTGGTTATTTTGCTTGAGCGTCTAGGTGTGTCGGTGGGAACGGGTTCTGCCTGCGCCGCATCAAAAATGCAAATATCTCACGTGCTTGAGGCAATTGGCGCTCCGCGAGAAGTGGCCGCAGGAAGCCTCAGGTTAACACTTGGAAGAACTACCACAGAAGACGACATCTTGTACGCAGCTTGGGCAATCGCTGAGGCTGTTAAGCAGGAGTCCGCTCGTGTAGGAGTGACATGGGAGAACTAGTTTACCTTGGCATGAGTGGCGGCGTTGATTCGGCGCTGTCCGCGGCCTTGCTTCTTGAGGCGGGCTACAACGTCAAGGCTATCTATATGCGTAACTGGTCAAAGGACTTGCCAGGCTTTAAGTGCCCCTGGGCAGATGACTTGGCTGATGCCGAGCGCGTCTGCGTGACACTTGGCATTGATTTGGACGTGTGGGACTGTGAGGCCGAGTATAAGGCCACTGTTGTTGATTACCTGCTTGATGCCTATGAGCACGGCCGTACGCCTAACCCAGACGTTATGTGCAATCAGACGGTAAAGTTTGGCACCTTTGCAGAACGTGCTTTTGCAGAGAGCGCTGATTTTGTTGCAACGGGTCACTATGCACAGAACGTCCCGGGCACCAAAAAACTTTTGCGTGCCGCAGATGCTCACAAGGATCAGACCTATTTCCTATGGCGTGTACCAGGTCATTTGTTTGAACGCACGCTTTTTCCTATTGGACACATTGCCACCAAGGCAGAGGTACGCGCCCTGTGTGCGGAGCGAGGTCTGGGCATAGAAACTAAGCCAGACTCCGACGGCATTTGTTTTATTGGCCCCGTTGGCTTGCGCACGTTTTTGCTGGACACTTTTCAGAAAAAGCAGGGTGACGTCATTGAGTGGGAGACAGGCAAGGTTCTTGGCACCCATGACGGAGCATTCCTCTTTACCGTTGGCCAAAGAAAAGGCCTGAACATCGGTGGAGGACCTGCTCGCTATGTTGTGGCAACCGATACGCTTAAGAATGTGGTGTATGTAACCTCTGACCTCAACTGTCCTGCGCTCTGGACTCGTCGCATGGAGCTCTCGGACATGCACTGGATTTCTGGAGAACCTGCAGCTAACGGTAGGTATGTGGTCAGAACTCGTCACACAGGCGCGCTGGTTCCCGTAACGTTTACGCTCACGGATAATCAATGTGGATTTATTGAATTTGACCAGCCGGTAAAAACTGTTGCAGCAGGTCAATCGGCGGTTTTGTACGATGGCCAGGAAGTTTGTGGCGGTGGCATTATTGAGGCCGACAAGAGTATACTTGAGCGGTTCATGTAAAATGAAAAGCAGGTAGGTGGCAAGAAACCCTCTGAGGTTGCATCGTTTGCCTGCAAAGAGTGTTGTTTCTGTACACGTATTGTGATCCAGAGTCCAAGGAGGTGCCCATGGATCGCCCAGATGGCGCGTCTGAAACCGAGCACCCCTCATCTACACCGAAGGTAACGGTGAAGATTGGATCTACAACCGTTAAGGGTGTTTCAACCAAAAAGCCTAAGATTAGTGTTGCTCCAACTTCTTCATCTGAGCAGGTAGAAGAGGCAAAAGAGAGTTTTGGTCAAGTTAGAAAGAGCATTCTCTTCCTCTTTGCGGTTGTAATACTGTACGCACTCTATATCGTTTTCTCTGGGCAGTTTGATGAGTTTGTTGTTGCTCTGGCGGATGTAGATACAGGCTGGCTCATTGCTGGCGCACTTTGCTACTTTGTCTACTATTTCCTAGGTATTCTCGCTTACGTGATTTCGGTCATTACAGATCCCGAGAGCCCCGTTGGCGTTCGTGACCTGATGAGCGTTGAGGCGTCGGGCATCTTCTTCATGAATCTTACGCCAAACGGCGCGGGTGCTGCTCCCGCTCAGATTTATCGCCTGACTCGTGCGGGTATTTCTGTTGGTCAGGCTGGAGCCTTGCAGTTCACGCGCTTTGTTATGTACGAGGCGGGCGAGGGCATCTTTGCAGCTCTTATGCTTATCTTCAGGGCTAATTACTTCTACGAGCAATTTGGCGACGTAACGGTCATTGGCGTTATTTTGTTTGGCGCAAAGATAGTAATGGTTGCAGTAATCTTGGCCATTTGCCTGCTTCCTAAAATGGTAAAGACAGTGGGCAATTGGGGCTTAAGGTTGCTTTCGCGCTTGCGCATTGTAAAGCGCTACGATCACTGGCATGGCATCATTAACACGCAGGTAGATGAGTTCTCAAACGGCTTCAAGACCGCCGCTAAGAACATTCCAGAGATGTGTGTTGTCTTGCTGGTCACTTTGGTTCAGCTGGGTTGCCTCTATGCGCTTCCGTACTTTGTCTTGCGTGCACTTGGCCAACCTGCAGACCTTCTGACCTGCCTTGCATCTGGTTCAATGCTTGAGCTCTTGACCTCGGCCATTCCGCTTCCTGGTGGTACTGGTGGCGCAGAGGGTGGCTTTGCCTTCCTGTTTGGCCATATGTTTGGCGAGGAAATTGCCGCAGGCTTTGTTCTTTGGCGCGCTATTGAGTATCTGCTTCCAACTCTGGCAGCAAGCATGCTTTTGGGTCTTAGATCTCATGATCACGAGCCCATCTACCACAAGTGGAATCGTTTCCGTCAGCGTTTCTCTGCCTTTGTAAATGGCGAGAAACCCGCTGTTGCTTCAACATCGTCTCGTCCAGAGACCTCTGGCATTCAAATTAAGGTTAAGCGTAAGAAGTAGGGAAGAAGTAAGGAAGAAAAGCCAGAATGTGGCTTGATACGTATCTTTGCTCTATTGGACCGCTGCGTGTGCAGTACTTGTAAAAGAAAGCATCCTTATGCGTAAACCACCAAATCCTATTTTGATTATTCTGGCACCTATTCTTATTGCCGTTGCCGTTGGTCTTGTCTATGATCTGCAGAATTTCTTACAGGACATTCCGGAAGTACGTGACAATCCAATGCTTTTAGCAGGCGTGGCTGTGTTTATACCAATGCTTGTTGCACTGGTTAAGGACACGTTTGACGCACACGGTCTCTAGGCGAAGGTTATTTTTGTTGAGTTGGCTTTGAGAAAAAGAACAGGTATATTCCAAAGCCAAGTTTAATTGCCGCATCAATATAGGCAGTTATTGTCAGTGGGATGTCTGGAAAAATATAACCTATACCAATATTAACAGCGCAGAGTATAGCCAAATAGATCATCGATTTTCCGTGTACAAAGTAATAGAGGAAAAAGTGCAGTGCCGTGGCCATTAACGCACCCAACCAAATAAGTCTCCAGTTTTCAGTTGCAAAAAATGGTCCACCTAATAAAAACATCAAAATGAACAAGAAAATTACAGCGTATAGAGACATTTTGTTCTGGAACTTACTTGAAGGACCATCGGAAAACTTATTGAGAACTTTCTTATTTGTGTTTATAGATAAGAAGGCTGCAACATATCCAAAACTAAATACGGACATATTGATAATCTGCTTTCCACCTATTACGGTAGCTGCAAAAATGATGAGAGCTACCACAATTAACCAGAGACCGCATGATTTCTTATAGTTAAAGCTTAGCTTCTCGTCTTTGTTATATTCCAGAAAGTTCATAAGTTTCTCCCTCAATCGAACGACTTGCCATAATACTTCTGACCGTATGCTTTTACAATCCAGTTGCCTATTTTTTAATATTTTTTGCTAATTGAGGTTCAGAAGACGTACAGGTTTAAAAGCAGTCATTCATTTCAATGTCTACGGTTTTAAATTGTCAGCAATGTATTACCGAACCGATCTTTTGCAAATTTCTAAAAAAGTTGAGTTTGACGGTTGCAAGAGGGGCGGGTTTCTCGTAATATATCCCTTGCTGCATCCCCAGCAGCAAACATATTCGGGCGTTTAGCTCAGGGGGACGAGCGCTTCCCTGACACGGAAGAGGTCATAAGTTCAAATCTTATAACGCCCACCAACTGTTCACAGGCCAGAGTAATCTGGCCTGTTTCTTTTTAACTTTATAAATAGTAATCATTATTGTTATTGACAAAAGAGTTAAAGAGAGTAAACTTCTAAGTAGCACGTTTTATAAGTTGTTTTACTTACAGAAAGGAACTGACTATGTCTCTTATTGGTAAGGAAATTGGTGATTTTAAGGTAAACGCATTCCACAACGGTGACATCACTGAGGTAAGCAAGGAGTCCACACTGGGCAAGTGGAGCCTGTTCTTCTTCTATCCAGCTGACTTCACCTTCGTTTGCCCAACCGAGCTTGAGGATCTTGCAAACAACTATGACAAGTTCCAGGCTGCTGGTGCAGAGGTTTACTCTGTTTCCTGCGATACCGAGTTTGTCCACAAGGCATGGCACGAGGAGTCCGAGCGTATCTCTAAGGTAACCTACCCAATGCTCGCAGACCCAGCTCACGTTCTTGCAAGGAACTTTGAGGTTCTTATTGAGGACGCTGGCCTTGCTGAGCGCGGTGCCTTCATCGTTGACCCAGAGGGTGTCATTCAGGTTGAGCTTGTTACCGCTGGTGGTATTGGTCGTAACGCTGAGGAGCTTCTCCGCCTTCTCCAGGCTGCACAGTTTGTTGCAGAGCACGGCGACCAGGTCTGCCCAGCTAAGTGGCAGCCAGGCGCTGAGACCCTGAAGCCAAGCCTTGACCTTGTTGGTCAGCTCTAAGATCTAGGGAGCTTACAATGACCGACGTCAAAGACCTCTACGACGCGGTGATTATCGGCGGTGGGCCTGCAGGGCTCACCGCCGCCCTCTATCTGGCCCGCGCTCGCTACCGTGTTCTGGTTGTCGAGAAGGACCATTTTGGCGGACAGATCACTATCACTAATGAGGTCGTTAATTATCCGGGAGTTTTTTCTACTAGTGGCTCTGAGCTTTCAGAAACCATGCGTAAGCAGGCTGAAGCCTTTGGCGCAGAGTTTTTGCTAGCAGAAGTCACTGATCTGGACATGTCTGGAGATGTTAAGGTAGTTCGCACTACCAAGGGTGAGCGCCCCTGCCTCTCCGTTCTTCTCGCCACAGGAGCACATCCACGTCATATTGGCTTTGTGGGAGAAGAGGACTACCAGGGCCACGGCGTTGCGTACTGCGCTACCTGCGACGGCGAGTTTTTCACCGGCAAGGAAGTCTTTGTCATTGGTGGAGGCTTTGCGGCTGCTGAGGAAAGCGTGTTTTTGACCAAGTACGCAAAGCATGTCACAGTTCTTGTGCGCGAGGAGGCGTTTACCTGCGCTCCTGCATCGTCTGAGGCTGCTCGTACCAATCCAAACATTACGGTTCTCTACAACACGCAGGTTGAATCCGTTGCCGGAGATTCCGCACTTAGATCTATTACGTACAAGAATCTCAAGACGGGCGAGAAGACCAAGTTTGCTCCAGAAGATGGCGATTCTATTGGTGTCTTTGTCTTCGCGGGTTACGCGCCAGAGACCAACCTGGTAAAAGAGCTGGCACAGACTGATGATTACGGTTATCTGATTACCAACGAGCACCAAGAAACAACCTGTGAGGGCCTCTTTGGTGCAGGCGATGTGTGCCAGAAGCCATTGCGCCAGGTTGCAACGGCTATCGGTCAGGCAGCAACCACTGCTACCGAGATGGAGCGCTACATTAAGCGCGCTCAAGAAAAGACCGGCCTGGTTCCGCAGATGAACGTCACGCGCATCTCGTCTAAAAAGGAAGCTCCTGAGGCTCCAGCAGCCAAGACTACCACTGACTCCGGAGAGCTCTTCACTGACGATATGAAGGCGCAGCTTAACGCTGTCTTTGAGCGTATGGCACGTCCGCTTGTGCTTCAGCTTGAGCTTGATCAGAGACCTGTTTCTGAGGAGCTTGTTGCTTACATGGAGGAGCTTTCTTCCATGACCGACAAGCTGAGCGTTCAGACGATTTCAGACACGGGCGAGAAGAACCTTCCTGTTGTTCGTGTTTGCGCAGAAGATGGCACACCAACAGGTCTTGCGTTCCACGGAGTTCCTGGCGGCCATGAGTTTACTTCGTTTGTGCTTGGCCTCTACAATGCTGCTGGACCTGGTCAGCCTATCAGTGACGAGGATAAGGCATCTATTGCCGCTATTGAGTCAAAGACGCATCTTCAGGTCCTGGTGGGACTCTCTTGCACCATGTGCCCAGATGTTGTTGTGGCTGCTCAGCGCATCGCTGCAGACAATCCTCAGGTCACCTGCGATGTCTACGACATCAACCACTTCAAGGAGCTCAAAGACACCTACGATGTCATGAGCGTTCCTTGCTTGGTTATCAACGACGGTCAGAAGGTTGACTTCGGCAAGAAGAATCTCTCTCAGATTCTATCGCTGATTCCTTAAGATCCATTCGCGTCAAGGAGAGGGAGACGCTTATGAATATGCCGAGAAGATCAACGGTCTTCTCGGCATTTTTTGCGACGTATGAAGTAAGCACATGAAGCTTGTTTAGAGGCGCAAGGCCATGCCACCTTTTACAGAGCTTTTTGCTGGTAGAGACCTGCATCAGTAAAGCCCTGAGCGCGATAGTAGGCGCGCGTTCCGATTGAGCTGATGACATTAAGGCTGGTATAACCCGCCTCAGCCGCGATAGAGGAGGCTTTGGCAAGAAGTTTTTGGCCCAAGCCCTGGTGTTGAGCAGACATTCCTTCCGAGCCCAGCGAAAGCGCCTGTCCGTACACGTGGAGCTCTCTGATCATGGCCTGACCTGGCTGTACCAGCAGTTCATCGGCAGAAACATCACATGCGCCAGAGGTCAGCTTGTCCCAGTGGGGAAGTGAAAGTCTACAGAAACCTGCAATTTTGTTGTTGGTGGTTACCCATTGCAGGAAGTGCTCGTCGCTGACTGCGGTGGTGTAGGTAAAGTCTTGTAGAGTAAGCTCCGCGGCGTGTACCTGCTGCTGGTTAATCTCTCTAAAGCGAATCTCCTGCACGCGACGCGCAACGTCTTCAGCAGCAAGCTCTTGCTCTACCATCTGGCGGAGGTTGGTGTGTTTGTTTCCCACCAGAATATCGGTGGCGCTAATGTCTCTAATCATGCGAGAAATGCGCACGTATGGAGGCGTGTTGAGCACGTCTTGAACAAGTACGTCTACCAGCTCGTCTTTGTCATATGGTTGCCACGCGCCTTCACGATACTTCTGCACCAGCTGAGTTCCAGATACCAGCGCACAGGGGTAAAGCTTGATTTCGTCGGGGAGAAAACCTGGATCTGTAACAAACGTCTTGAAGTCCTGTTTATCTGCCTCAGGCGTTGCCCCAAGAAGATTAACCATTAGGTGAGAATGGATTTTAAATCCGTACAAGCGGATGAGCGAGAAAGCTCGCTTAATCTGCGCGGCCGACATCTGACGTTTGTTGGCATCAAGGATTTCTTGACGCGTACTTTGAATGCCAATTTGAATTTTAGTGCACCCAAGCTGTCTAAACATGCGCAGGTTATCTGGTGTGATGGTATCGGGTCTGGTTTCAATTACAAGGCCAACCACACGTGCAGCGGCTGTCTCATTAACGTGCTGCTGTTCTACCAGCTCATCATACGTGCTCTCCATCTGAGACCATGCACTTTGGTGAGGCTGACTGGTGTCGTAGAGCTTATGAAAAGCCTGGTTATACGTGGCAGTATCTTCAAAGACTGCCGCTTGCTGTTCAGCAACAAAGGAGGAGAGAGCCTCTTCTGTGTTCTGCACTCCAAACGAGGAGTACCAATCAAGGCGCTCCTGGATGCGGCTAGGAGAGTTGGGCCACTCATTGAGTGCACGGAAGAGTTCTTTGATAAACCAGTACTGATAGCCCTCTGGATAATCGCTCCAGGTACCACCAAGCACAATGAGCTCCACTTTGTCGGTTGAATGACCCATCTGATGAAGTGCTTGAAGACGAGCAGCAACTTGTACGTATGGATCAAAAAACGTAAGCTCAGCGCGCTGACAGGCAGGCTCGTTAGCAAGGTAGCTTTTAGGCATACGCAGATCACATGGACAATAGATGCAATTGCTTGAACAGGTGTGAGGCCTCGTGATAACCGTAATGGTTGCTACGCCTGAAGCGGTGCGACGAGGCTTCATCCGTACGGAACGAATAAATCTTTCTTCCAGCTCAGGCGTTACGTTCCACGATTGCCAGAGCTCATTGTTTTTCTGTTTGACCTGCAAAAAATAGGGGAGAATTGCTCGTTTAGGAATGAGTTTCTCGCGCTCTGTACTGTGGGCGCTAGAGTCAATTCCGCTGTTGTGCGAGTTAATGAGCATCTCAAGCTGATGCATATCAAGAGCGCCTTGCGAGCCATCTCTGAGCTGCTGCAATATGTCCAAAATGAGTTCATCCATACAAACAGTATAGGCATAAGGCGAGCTTCTGGCCTTTAGGAGTAAGACGGTGACGTAAAATCTCTGTATGGATACTTCTTCTCACATAACTCACACTCAATCTATCAGCGCATTTACCGCTGAGCGGCTGAGCTACGTAACTTCTGAGTTTTATGCTCAGCAGGCCCAGAGTTTCTCGGCAACGCGTCAGATGCCTTGGCAGGGATGGCAGCGGTGCCTAGATGCCATGCCTCAGCTTTTAGCTGGCGAGAAACCCTTTGTACTTGATATTGGCTGCGGAAACCTACGCTTTGCTCGCTTTCTTTGTGATGAGGCGGGAATTGTTCCGGAAAAGTATTTTGCTGTAGATAATTGCAAGCCTCTTGTGGAGAGTGGTGAGGCAGACACTCATGTCTCTGAGCTGGCATTTATTGAATTAGATGTGATAAAGAGTCTGCTTGATAACACGCTTCCTTCTGAGCTGACTGTTCCGTCCTGCGATTTAGTGGTTGCGTTTGGATTTTTGCATCACGTACCAGGCGCAGAGAAGAGGCTCCAGCTTCTACGTACGTTGTTAGAGAAAGCCAAACCTGGCGGCTTTGTCTGCGTTTCTTTCTGGCAATTTATGAACAGCCAAAAACTTGCCGCCAAGGCTCAAGAAACCACTGTTCAAGGGCTGCGTGCGCTGGGCATAGATGCCTCAGAACTTGAGGAGCATGACTATCTGATTGGTTGGCAAGATAAGGCGGATACCTGGCGCTATTGTCATCACTTCTCGCAAGAGGAGCTTGATGAGCTTCTTGCAAGTCTTGGCTCTGACGTGCACGTTTGCGCGCAATTTAGCGCAGACGGCAAAGACAATAATCTTAATCGGTATGTGATTTTGCAACGCGTGTAGCTGCTACAAAAATATCTTGGTAATAATTTCTCGTACAAGATAATCCCCCGCGCAGAAATTGAACTGCCTCCCATTTCTTGGACACGAGAAATTGGAGTCAGTTCAAAGCACACCTAAGTCAGATAATCTGTCAAAAAGACGTATACATGACGCCGAAAATAGCTAAAACGTGCAGATTATCTTCATTTGATGTGTAATATGGCCGCAATTGTGCAGAATATCTGTCATAGGTGTGTTCCGTAGATACAGAATTTATCGATAGTTAAATTTCTTATATAAGTCTATTCATGTTTAAGCATATTAGATGAAGTTTATGCATAGATATGCATATCAGGTAGTGCGACCGCCTAGCTGCCTAGCTATCTTGATTAGGAACAT
>CAUTGQ010000024.1:0-11606 GCA_963538075.1 uncultured Atopobiaceae bacterium | reverse complement strand
GAGCGTGACCTACGCCGTAATTGGTGCAGTAATTGCAGAGTGGCTGGGTTGCGATGCTGGCCTGGGCGTGTATATGACGCGCGTCAGAAAATCATTTGCGTTCGTCAGGATGTTTGCAGCAATCGTGGTGGTTTCTGCATTGTCGCTGGTGTTGATGAAGCTCGTAGAACTTGTCCAAAAACGTGCACTGCCTTGGGATACCTCTCAAGACAGTGGAGGATCTGCGCACTAATCTTAACTGGTTCAAAGAAAGAAGTGATTAACTGCATGAACGTATCTGATTGCAAGAGTATGACAAGAAAAGGCTTTCTAGCTGCAATGGGTTTCTCGACAGCAGGACTTTGCGCAGGTTGCTCACTTGAACAGCCTTCTGCTCCGTCTAACAGCAGCAAGGGTGGTGGGCAGAATTCCGGTGGTACCACGGAGATTACGTTTGCCCTGGATTACACCCCAAACACCAATCACACCGGCATTTATGTAGCTCAGGAGAAGGGCTACTTTGACCAAGCTGGTCTCAAGGTAACCATTCAGCAGCCACCTGCCGATGGCGCCGACGCGCTGATTGGTGCGGGTGGCGCTCAGATGGGCGTTACCTACCAGGACTATATTGCTAACAGCCTCTCGTCTTCTAATCCGCTGCCATATACTGCGGTGGCTGCTATCATTCAGCACAATCTTTCGGGCATTATGAGCCGTGAAGAGGATCACATTGTTCGTCCGCGAGACCTTAATAACCGCACTTATGCAACGTGGAATCTCCCTGTTGAACAGGCTACTATCAGGTCTGTTATGGAGTCTGACGGTGGAGACCCCTCAACGCTTAAGATGGTGCCTTATGAGGTAGATGACGAGGTATCTGGTTTAAAAGCAAAGATGTTTGATGCTGTTTGGGTATATGAGCAGTGGGCTGTTCAAAATGCTCGTGTTCAGAACTTTGCGTACAACTATTTTGCCTTTGCAGCTATTGATCAAAACTTTGACTTTTACACACCAGTTATTGCGGTAAACGATGGCTTTGCAAAAGAGAATCCAGATGCTGTTAAGGCCTTCTTGAGCGCCGCAAGAAAGGGTTACGAGTTCTGCGTTTCTAACCCAGACGAGGCAGCAGAGATTTTGCTCAAAGCTGTTCCAGAACTTGACGCTGACCTGGTTAAAGCCTCTCAGAAGTTCTTGGCTGCTAAGTATATTGACGACGCCGAGAAGTGGGGCGTTATTGACTCCGCTCGTTGGCAGCGTTTCTATACCTGGCTCAATAACCAGCAGCTGCTAGAGAATAAGATTGATCCATCTGCAGGATTTACTAGTGAGTACCTTGGATAAGCAAACTACTGACATAACAGAGAGTGCAACCGTAGAATCTCCTGGCGAGAAGGACCTTGGAGCTGTGGCTGCATGCGGTCCGCAACAAAATGCTCCGGCGCTTGAAGCACGCAGCCTTACGCTGGTCTGGGGAAACGGCCAGGTAGTTGCCAAGGACATCTCAATTGAGCTGCAGCCTGGTACTATTACCTGTCTGGTTGGTCGCTCGGGCTGCGGCAAGACAACGCTGCTTCATGCACTTGCTGGGCTTTTACAGCCACAAGAGGGAAAGGTGTTGCTGCATGGCTCTGACGTCACGGGACACCCGGGACACATCGGCTACATGCTCCAGAAGGATTTGCTCATCCCAAGTAAACGAATCATCGACAACGTAGCACTTCCGCTTGAGCTGAAGGGCGTCTCACGCGCTGAGGCGCGCACACGGGCCCAGGAGATGCTGGAACGCGGCGGACTTGAGCGCGTGACGCAAAGCTGGCCTCACGAGCTCTCAGGCGGTATGAGACAGCGCGTTGCGTTCCTGCGCACAGCACTCATCGGCTCAGATATCATGCTGCTGGACGAGCCCTTCTCAGCACTTGACGCTCTCACACGGCGAGAAATGCGTGCATGGCTCATGTCTTCCGTGAAGGAGTTTGGCCTCTCCGTACTGGTGATCACGCACGATGTTGATGAGGCTGTTGCAATGGCTTCTCGCATTTACGTGATGGCGGGAAGTCCCGCGCAGGGTGTAGTAACCAAGATTGTGGGCGTTATTGAGCCACAGGGCTGTACGGATGCAGCGGCAGTGGACTCTAGCAAAGATGCTGGTCAAGGTACTGAGCTGGCATCATTTGATTTGAGCGAAGAATTTTTGGCTGCCAAGCGAGAAGTGCTTTCATTGCTGGGATAGTTGTCCTTTACGTGCGCTGTGAACTGCCTCCCATTTCTTGGACATAAGAAATGGGAGGCAGTTCATGTGCGGGTGATTATGATTCTGCAGCGTGTTAGCGTCGGCTTTTAGGCCTGGCCCACAAAATAGCGCAGCTTTGGTAGGTTCTGCCGAAGAATCGACATGTTCCTAATCAAGATAGCTAGGCAGCTAGGCGGTCGCACTACCTGATATGCATCTCTATGTATAAACTTCATCTAATATGCTAGAAAATGAATAGCGTCATATAAAAGATTTAACTATAGGTAAATTCCGCACCTAAGGAACACACTTAAGTCACATATTCTGCTCAATTGCGGGCATATTACACTTCTAAGTCAGATATTCTGCACGTTTGAGGTATTTTCAGCGTAATGTATACGTCTTTTTGACAGATTATCTGACTTAAGTGTGTTTTGAACTGCCTCCCATTTCTCGTGTCCAAGAAATGGGAGGCAGTTCACTGCGGGCTGGATGGGTTTCTCGCCTTGGATTTGATACAGAAAAAGACGTGAGAGTTTGTCTCTCACGTCTTTCTTGTTAGCTTGATTTGTGTGCGCACAATTTTGTCTGTGCAGCTAATTTGTGTAGCTTAATTACTCGCTGAACTCGAGGAATGCGCGGTATCCGCGATAAGCCTCAAAGATGTCGGCCTTGTTTGCAATCTCCCAAGGTGCGTGCATGGAGAGAACAGGAACGCCGCAGTCGATGACGTGCATGCCGTATTTTGCCAACATATATGCGATAGTTCCGCCGCCACCAGCGTCAACGCGGCCAAGCTCAGCGGTCTGGAACTGAACGCCGGCGTTGTCCATAATGCGGCGAATCAGCGCAACGTACTCGGCATCAGCGTCGTTGGAGCCAAACTTGCCGCCACTACCAGTGAACTTGTTGAATGCAAGGCCGTGACCCATGATAGCGGAGTTCTTGATTTCAAAGCTACCCGTAAAGCTAGGATCATAACCAGCAGAAACATCGCTGGAGAGCATGTAGGAGTTGGCCATGCAGCGGCGCAGGGAAAGTGGAGACTCAAAACCAGCAAGTGCCAGGACCTCTGCCATGATGTTCTCAAAGAAGAGGGAGTTCATGCCAGTAGCGCCAACGGAGCCAATCTCTTCCTTGTCGGTCAGGATGGTGACGGAGGTACGTGCAGGAGTGTCGCACTCAAGCTGCGCAATCAGGGAAGGGTAGGAGCAGCTGCGGTCGTCGTGACCATAGCCCAAGATCATGGAGCGGTCAAAGCCCATGTCACGAGCAGGACCTGCAGGAACAATCTCAAGCTCAGCGGAGAGAAGATCTGCTTCCTCAATGCCGTAGAGGTCCTTCAGAATATTGATGACGTTAGCCTTAACAGCTTCTTTTGGCTCATCACCCTCTGCATCAGTGGGTTTCTCGCCGTTCTGACCCCAAACAAGTGGACGATTGCCAACAATAAGATCCAGCATCTCGCCCTCGATGACCTTGGAAGCAGTCTTTCCAAGCTGCTCAGCGCTCAAGTGGATGAGAAGGTCGGAGATGCAGAAAACAGGGTCCGTTGGATCCTCACCAACGCATACGTTTACGACGCTACCGTCTTTAAGTGCAAGAACGCCATGAATTGCCAGAGGAATGGTGACCCACTGGTACTTTTTGACGCCGCCGTAGTAGTGGGTGTCAAGGGTAGTAAGCTCATTGCGCTCCTCAAGTGGGTTCTGCTTGACGTCCAGGCGAGGGGAGTCGATGTGAGCACCGAGGATGTTTAGACCTTCTTCCAGGGATTTGGTGCCAATCTGGACAAAGATGACGGACTTGCCGCGAATATCTGCGTAGACTTTGTCGCCAGCCTTGAGGGTTTTACCTGCTGCGATAGCGTCAGAAAGCTTAACGTAACCTGCAGCCTCGGCAAGCTTGATAGCGCTTGCGGCGCACTCGCGTTCAGTCTTGTTCTCTGAGATAAACTTTCTGTAGCCCTCGGTAAACGACTGGAGTTTGTCCAGGTCCTCCGAGGTGTACTTTTTCCATGCGTTTGTGGTTTCCATACCTATCCTTTCTGTAGCAAGCTCTGTGAGAGCTGCTGTTTGTTGTTGCTGTTAGGTGCGTCGCGGAGGCCGCGAAGGCGGCTGCTGCGCCGGCGGCTGCTGCGCGGCGGCAACCGCTGCGCCGGTAGCTGCCGGGCCGACGGCTGTCACGACCGCGGCTTAGTTGCCTCCGTTGGAGCTGTTTGAGCCAGAACCGTTAGACCCGCTGTTGTTACCGCTGTTGGAGCCAGAGTTCTGATTGGAACCAGAATTGCTGCTTGAGCTACCTGTTCCAGAGTTGTTGCTGGAAGAGTTGTTCTCCGATGAGTTACTTGAGCTGCTAGAGTCGCTAGTCTTTTCCGAACTAGACGAGCTGTCGGAGCTGGTGGTCTCTGATTTCTTGGAGTCAGTGCTCTCCGAAGAGGAATCCTTGGAATCAGTGGATTTGCTTGACTCGTCGGTTTTCTCGCTAGAAGAGCTGGAGTCGTTCTTCTTATCCGCTGAATTGCTGGTATCCGCAGTTTTTTCTGTCACAACTGGGGTGGTGCTGACCTTTGGCCCAAGACCGGATCCGTCAGTGATATAGCTGAGGAACATGGCGTAAAGAATGACGGCAGAAATGGTAAAGATAATCGAAATAATGGTTACGATAGTCAGCGCTCTTACACGCTTGCGCGACAACTTTGGCGCGCGATTTACCTGCGACGATTGTCCTGCGGTAGAAGCGGCGTTGGAGTAGTAATCGCGAGAAGGTGCGTATTGGGGTTGAGGCATGTACTGCGTGCCCTCGAGCGTACTCTGATTGCTGTCTGGATATGTCTGCTGGTTGTAGTCATCGTTGTCGCTGCTACGGAACTTGTGCGTGGAGCGCCTAATAACGTTCTGGTAAATCTGCGAAGCAAGCGCCGACGCAGCGGCACCAACAGCCACGCCGATGATTGATCCAGCAATACCAATCTGGTTTGACAACACAAATGCGGTTACCGCAGCAAGCGACGTTGCCAAAATTTGGGTAATTGAGACGTCCTTCAGAAGGCCGGGT
Organism: uncultured Atopobiaceae bacterium; assembly: GCA_963538075.1. Lineage (GTDB taxonomy): Bacteria > Actinomycetota > Coriobacteriia > Coriobacteriales > Atopobiaceae > Lancefieldella. The sequence continues at coordinate 6,340 of CAUTGQ010000024.1, read as the reverse complement.
TTCTCGTCCGCCGCGTCATCTGTAGGTTGAGCGGGCGAAGCAAGTCGAGTTTTGTCTGCATCAAAGTGCTTATAGCTCACAAGATGCTCCTTTCTTCGAACTGATAGCCTACCTCATTTTTGTGAAGATGTAATGTTTCGTTGCTAAATCGCAACATCAGCTTGCAAGCACGCGTCGGGTTTCTCACGGTGTTTTGTTAAAAACGACCCTATCAAAGGTGATGAAACAAGGTATCATTTATATGTATCAGTTTTCCGTCAAACGGAGGTTTAGCATGCTTGTAAGCGCAAAAGCCATGCTCCAGAGTGCCGAGAAGGGTCACTATGGCATCGGCGCATTCAACGAGAACAACCTTGAGTGGACCGCAGCAATCCTTGATGCAGCAGAAGAGCTTCAGTCTCCTGTCATCATTCAGTGCACCAGCGGCGCAGCAAAGTGGCAGGTAAGCTACCGCGTTGTTGCAGACATGGTTCGTCGTCTTGTTGAGGACAAGAACATCACTGTTCCAGTTGCTCTCCACCTTGATCACGGTTCATACGAGGATGCATTCAAGTGCATCGAGGCTGGATTTACTTCCATCATGTACGATGGTTCTCACGAGCCTGATTTTGAGACCAACCTTAAGCGCACCGAAGAAGTCGTAAAGGCAGCTCACGCAAAGGGTATTTCTGTTGAGGCTGAGGTCGGCGGCATCGGCGGCACCGAGGACGGCGTTACCGCTAAGGGCGAGCTTGCTGATCCTGAGCAGTGCGCAAAGATTGCTGACCTGGGCGTTGACTTCCTTGCATGCGGTATCGGCAACATTCACGGTATCTACCCAGCTAACTGGGAGGGCCTCTCCTTCGACCAGCTCAAGGCTATCAAGGAGCGCGTTGGCGATCTTCCACTTGTTCTCCACGGTGGCACCGGCATTCCTGTAGAGCAGGTTCAGAAGGCTATCTCTATGGGCATCTCCAAGATTAATGTCAACACCGATCTTCAGCTTGTCTTTGCTGAGGCAACCAAGAAGTACGTTGAGGCTGGCCTTGTCGACAACGGCAAGGGCTACGATCCTCGTAAGCTCCTGAAGCCTGGTCGCGAGGCAATTGTCGAGCGCACCAAGGAGCTCATCCGCGAGTTTGGTTCCGACGGTAAGGGCTGGAACTAACCTTTGGCATGCGCTGAGTGCGCGGCGATGCGATGACGTGCGATGCGACAGCGCGTTCTTGCTGCTAGTTAAAGCAACGGACCTGGATTTTCTCCAGGTCCGTTTTTTTGTTGGGCGCAGTATGCGCGAAAGACGTGCACTTAGCACGCCCTTCTCGCGAGAGGCGGTTGATGTGTTTGATGTGAGCCTGATTTTCTCGCCGAGTCTGAACGATTTGCCGGATTTGCTCACCATGTCTGAGTAATTTGCCTGTTTTTCTCGCCTTATCTGAGTGATTTTGTTCAGACTTGTTAAACAATTCAGGCTCGGTTTCATGAGAGAGAAGTGCGCAAGCTGCTTGATCCAGTTCGCATTTCAAACTAGCGTCAATTAACATGTAATACTCAATTGCGTCATACAACATGGAGAAGAATACCAGTTAAATTATGTAATTCTAATTTTGTCACTTATTTGTCACGAAATTGAGAAAATACATTTATTTAGCGGTCTAATCTTTGTAGCAGGACTTTTATAAGATGATATTTTAAGGTGTTTTTAATCTATCTGCGGAAATAAGGTATTAATCAAATATTCGTAGGTTTTTTGTTGTTTTGCTTATTTGACTTTTAGAAATACTATTCCCATATGGAATATTACCTTTCACATACATCTGCTCTACAAATTTATCGTGCTTTGCGAACACGGAGACACGAACTCTTAACTCATGGATTTAATGAGTATCTAAATAAGTTCAATTTAGATGCTAGACAATTATTGACCAAAGATGATATTCCTTATCGTGATTTGGTTAGAGCTATTAATGACGAGTTGCTAGTAGATTATGGTATTGAACTTAAAAATCCAGTTGAAATTACTGTGAGCAATAAAAAGAATTCCTGTGCTTATGAAGGAATTCATTTTCATGTTGATACATGTGCTTCGCTTAACTCTGTAATAAAACTGAATATAAGCAGCTTTTCAGTTTTAATTTCATCTCCATTCGAATTGCTGTTTCAAATGGCTTCTAAATTGAGTCTGTTAGAACTAGTGCTCCTCATTTCAGAATTCCAAGGACGTTTTGTTATTGATGCGTCAACAGGAGAATTGCAGTCAAATTGGTATTCACCTCTTTTCAAAAAGTCAGAATTACTTGCATATCTCAGCAAAAAGAAAGGTGCTAGATCTTTTAGAAAAGTAAAGGCTGCGGCAGATTTGTCTGTTGAAAATGCAGCTTCCCCGATGGAGGTTAAACTTGCACTTCGAGCTTTAATGCCAGTGTATAAAGGTGGATATGCTATTCCATGCGTTGAGTTAAACAAAGAATTTGAGATACAAAACATGTCAGGTATCAAATCTCAAAAGAAAAATCGTGCAATCGATCTACTTCTGTCCAGCGGTGTATCAAATGCACGAGGTACTCAAAATGTAGCACTTGAATATAATGGATCTGTTCATGAATCGATTGAGATTGCAGGTAGAGACTACAAACGAAGTAATGAGCTTTTAGCTGCTGGCATAGAAGAGTTTGTAATTAGCAAAAATGAATATGACGACATTGTTTTTATGGACAATCTATTTACATTCATTCGCTCAAGGTTAAATTTATCGAGAAGACATACATCTTTAAAACAAAGGCAAATTGAAAGAGAGAAAAGAATTAAATTGTGGAAGGAGCTGGAAAAGATTTAGAAATACTAACTTGAATCTACGATAAATTCTTCAAGCCTAGGAAATCGTTCAAGCCCTAGGAAATCGTTCAAGCCCTAGGAAATCAGAGCCTGAATAACTTACCAAGTCTGAGTAAAATCGCTCAGACTTGGTGAGAAAAACCGGCAAATCACTCAGACATGGTAAGAGAATCCGGCAAATCGTTCAGACATGATGTGATTTTCAGGCTCACACTCGGCGCACTCCTGGCGCGTCCTTCTCGCGAGAAACCCGGTGCACTCCAAGGTCTTCTCGCTGTGCACGCCCCACCGCACACGACAATAAAACCGCAGCTTAAACATTTACTCAGCGGTAGGGTTATCGGCGGGGGAGACGTGCATGTTGCCTTCGTTGCTGGCGATGTCCGCGAGCGTCTTGCTGTCCAGGAAACTGGAGGTCATGCGGCCAAGGTCGCGCCAGACATTGATGGTGGTGCAGGACTCCATCTGGGGACAGAGGGTGGTGTTTGTGCAGCTCAGACAGCTGGCAGGCGCAAGATTGCCTTCGGCTGCGCGAAGAATCTCGCCCAGCGTGTAGTCCTCGGGCTTGCGCGTGAGTCGATAGCCACCGCCCTTTCCACGCAGGCTCTCGACGTATCCAGCCTTGTGCATTAGCGCAATGACCTGCTCAAGGTACTTGCGAGAGATGTTCTGGCGCTCGGAAACGTCGCCCAGCGAGACCCAGCCGTCGTGAACGGCCAGGTCAGCCATTGCGCGAAGCGCGTACATTCCCTTTGTAGAGAACATTCCGGCCACGGCTACTCGCCGTCCTTGACACGCTCGCTCTCGGCGCCGTCCTCGGTGGTAGACGTGCCAGCCGCGGCGGAACCGCTGTTGTGAGCCTCGAGCATCTCCTCGAGCGTGTGCCATGCCAACTCAGCGCACTTAACGCGTGCAGGCATGTGTGCGATGTCGTGCAGAATGTTGGCGTCTTCCAGCTGGTCAAGCACAGCCTCGTCAGTCTCTTCTCCGCGAATCATGCGCCCGAAGAGTTTGCAGAGCTCAATGGCCTCTTCTGGAGTGCGGTCAATCATCAGGTCGCTCATAATGTCGGCGGACGCCTGAGAGATTGCGCATCCGCTACCCACAAAAGCAGCCTCGGCAATCTTTCCGTCCTCAATACGCACGGAAAACGTCAGCTCATCGCCACAAGAAGGGTTAACGCCCTCGTGAGAAACGGTAGGGTTGTCCATCTGATATTTGTAATCGGGGTGAGAAACGTGGTCCATAAACTCAGCGTTATACAGGTCGTTTGCTGCCACTTATTTCAACTCCTTGTTTATTTGCTGCTGACCGCGCTGCCAAAGATCTTCCATACCTGGTTAAGACCCTCGATTAGCTGGTCAATATCGTGTTTATCGTTGTAGAACGCAACGGATGCGCGGCAGGTGCTGGACTCGTGCAGCTCAATCAAAAGCGGCTCGGCACAGTGATGACCAGCGCGAATGCAAACGTTGTTCATGTCCAGGATGCTCGAGACGTCGTGTGGATGAACGCCGCGCACGTTAAACGCCACAGCGCCCACGTGGTTCTGTCCCAGCTTAGAGCCTACGATGTCAACAAAGTCCAGCGTGCACAGTTGCTGCACCAAGTACCTGGCGAGAAGTTCTTCTCGCTTCTCGATCTTTGCCATGTCCAAGCCGTTAAGGTATTCGACAGCGGCGCCGGTAGCGTAGATACCTGCGGCGTCCTGCGTACCAGCCTCAAACTTCTCGGGAACAGGAGCCCAAACGGCGCTGGTTTCGGTGACAGAATCGATCATCTCGCCGCCAGTAAGGAACGGTGGCATGGCATCAAGCAGCTCGGCGCGACCCCAGAGCACGCCAATGCCCATAGGTCCGCACATCTTGTGTGCCGAGAAAGCCAGCAAATCGCAGTCAAGATCGTGCACGTCAATAGGGATGTGAGGTGCAGACTGAGCGGCGTCGACAACCATGTAGGCGCCCATAGTGTGAGCGCGCTTGGCAATGGCCTTGATGTCGTTGCGAGTGCCCAGCACGTTAGAGACGTGTGTGACAGACACAATCTTTGCTCGCTCGGTGATCTTTGACGCAATCTCTTCAGGCGTAATCTGGTACTGAGAGTTCATACGCAGGTACACCAGGTTGGCGCCAGTAGCTTTGCAAATCTGCTGCCAAGGGATGATATTAGAGTGGTGCTCCATGATGGAAATGACCACATCATCGCCTGGCTTGAGCGCATAGCGACCAAGGCTTGAAGCAACCAGATTAAGCGCCTCAGAAGTGTTGCGCGTAAAGATAATCTGACGGTCTTCAGGCTTGCCGTTTTTATCGATAGCGCCAATGAACTTTGCAATTGAAGCGCGAGCACCCTCGATAGCTGCGGTTGCTTCCACACTCCAACGATACAGTCCGCGCAGAGCGTTTGCGTTCATGGTCTCGTAGAAGCGAGACTGCGCCTCAATAACCTCACGTGGGCGCTGAGAAGTAGCAGCGCTGTCCAAGTAAGCTACCTCGGGGTTTGCTGCCAGAATCGGAAAATCTGCCTTGTAAGGATTATCGGTAATCTGAGCAACTTCTGCGTCGGTCATTACGCGACACCACCTTTGTTGGAGTTAGCCTCGGAGCTGGAATCGTTGCCGTCGTTGCTGGCAGCATCGTTACTACCTGCAGCTTCGTCATAGTCGTGAGCAATTTCTGCGCCCAGCTCAGCCTCGCAACGCTCAACAGCCACGCGGTGGGAAATCTCCTCAGGCGCGTTGATGATGGCGTCTTCAAAGAGAGCGCGGACAAACAGCTGTTCAGCAGCCTGGCGAGAAAGTCCTCGAGCTGCAAGGTAATCAAGCTGCTCAGGAGAGACGGATCCAATAGTAGCTCCGTGGTTACCAGCAACATCGTCCTCATCGCAGAGAATAACAGGCATGGTCTTGTTGACAACGTCCTCGCCAAGAATCATGACCGTTTCAATCTCGTTACCCTGGGCATCCTTTGCGCCACGAACAAGATCGATAGTTGCACGAAGCGTCTTCTTAGCTGCCTCGTTAAGGACGCCAGACTCGGTGAGCTGTGCACGCGTAGAGGTTCCACGCATGCGTACCAGGTGGTTGATATCAAGCGTCTCTTCGTGAGTGGCGTGATAGCGATTGTTGAGGTCCAAGCGAGCTCGAGCGCCAACTAAGTTGGCGGTGAGGCCAAGACCGATGGTTGATCCACCCAGAGCGTACTGCTTAACGTCAACAGCAGCGTCCTGGTGAATCTCAAGGCCAATGCTTTCAAGGTGCTGCTGGCCCTCATTGACGCCAAGCATCTCAATAAGGTGCAGCTTTGCACCAGCCTCAACCACAATGCGGGTGAGCGCAGCGCTGGTTGGAAGCGCGTCGTCGTTCGCGTCGCTGTTCGCGTCGCTGCCTGTAGGCGCGTCGCCGCCGTCGCTCGCATCGCCTGCAAACGCAGCGATAACTACGGTAGCCTCGGCACCTTCGCGTACAATGATGCCGGTGTTAGCGCACTGGTTTTGAGCTGCAGAAACGGCAACAACAATAGGATCT
>CAUTGQ010000023.1:0-11880 GCA_963538075.1 uncultured Atopobiaceae bacterium | reverse complement strand
TGCTGAATACCAAGGGAACGAAGCTCTTTTACGGAGTGCTGCGTAGGCTTAGTCTTGACCTCATGAGCGGCAGCAATATAAGGAACAAGGCTCACGTGAATAATAGCAACGTTGCTTGCGCCTCGCTCTTTTCTAAACTGGCGAATTGCCTCAACAAAAGGCTGAGACTCAATATCACCAATAGTGCCACCAAGCTCTGTAATGACTACATCAGCATTAGTAACCTCTTCAATGCGAGCAAAACGAGCCTTAATTGCATCAGTTACATGAGGAATTACCTGAACTGTTCCGCCAAGGAAATCTCCAGCGCGCTCTCGCTGAATCAAAGACTGATAAATGAGGCCAGTGGTGAAGTTAGACTCCCTGGTAAGATTCTCGTCAATAAAGCGCTCATAATGACCAAGGTCAAGGTCAGTCTCTTTACCGTCTTCAGTGACAAAAACCTCACCATGCTGGAAAGGACTCATAGTGCCTGGGTCAACATTGAGATATGGGTCAGCTTTTTGCATCATGACCTTATAGCCACGAGCCTTAAGAAGTCGGCCGAGAGATGCAGCAGTGATTCCTTTTCCAAGAGAAGAAACAACGCCACCTGTTACAAATATGTGCTTGGTCATGGATTACTCCCGTAGGTAAGATTAGCCAATTACATTTCTACGGGTCTTTATATTATTCCGCTTTAAGGCCCATAGTGCCGAGAAATTTAATCTCCAAACAAATACATTGTTATGTCCATGTAGTTCTGAAAAATCTAGCGGACTTCTGACAGCAGCTCATGCGCGTGAGCCAAAGAAGCCTCAGTTATAGAGCCTGAAAGCATGCGAGCAATCTCTTCTTCTCTCTGAGTGCCAGAAACCTCTGTAAGTGAAGTTACTGGGAGTGCGTTATGCTCTTCTGTCTTAGACACTACATAGTGTTTTGAAGCCATAACAGCAACCTGAGGCAAGTGAGTTACCACAATCACCTGATGTGTTTTAGCAAGCTGCGCTAAAACCTCTGCAAGAGCAACGGCAGTAGCTCCACCAACGCCAGCGTCAACTTCATCAAATACAAGCGTATCGCAGTCGTCAGACTCTCCTAGAACCACTTTACACGCGAGCATAACACGAGAAACCTCACCACCAGAGGCAATTTTTCTAAGAGGGCGAGCTGTCATTTGAGTTGAAGGCTTATACATAAGCTCAATCTTTGTTGAACCAACTTTATTCCACTGCTCAAAAGGAAGATCTTCGAAGTTGAGTTCAATCTGAGCTGAGCCCATCTGCAAATGACTCATTTGCTTATTGACTGCGTCACAAAGCTTTGGAGCTGCAGCTACACGAACCTTTTTAAGCGCTTGAGCCTTAAGAGTAAGGGTATCTTTTGCAGCATCTACCGCTGCCTGAGCCTCACGAACAAGCTTTTCTGTATCTCTGGTTACCTCGAGAAGGTTTTGAGCAGTCTGGTATTTCTTAAACACATCTTTCATACCAGGACCGTACGTTCTCATAAGACCCTGAAGACGAGCCATGCGACTCTGCATCTCTTCAAGAGCTTCTTCATCAAAATCGAGAGATCCTACATAACTTCTGAGCTCTGAAGAAACATCTTCAATCTCTATAAGAGCACTTGAAAGAGACTCTGCATAAGAACCTAGCGCAGCGTCAAACGTTGAAGCATTTTGAAGCATCTGGACCGCATCAGAGAGTGAATCAATGACGCCCTCATCGCTTGAGAGTACCTCATGTGTTCCTCCTGCAGCTTGAAGAAGAGCCTCTGCGTGCTCAAATCGAGGAAGTTGCTCCTCTAAGTCTTCCAACTCTCCTTCTTTAGGAGAAACCTCATCAATTCTTTGGACAAGAAATGCCGCTTCATCAATTTTTGCATTGCTTGACTGGCTTACTTCGATTACCCGCTGAAGCTCGGCAACCGCAGCATGGTAAGCATGCAAAGCGTCTACATACTCTGTCTGACAAGATTGAATATCTGATCCAATCCATGCGTCCAACATGCTGACATGGTTCTTTACGTCAAGTAGCCTTTGATGCTCATGCTGACCACACAAATCAATTGATGTTCCAATGCCTCCAGCCAATTCTTTAACTGATGCCATGTGGCCATCAATCTCTACTCTGCCTCTGCCATCAGCAGAGACTTTTCTAGAGACAACAATGCCCTCTTGATCTTCTGGCGAGGTAAAAAAGCGTGCCTCAACCCTAAGAGCGTCTGTTCCTTCTCTTACTGCAGAAGCATCCGCACGCTCTCCTACTAAGAGCTTAATGGAAGATAAAAGAGCGGTTTTACCAGCACCTGTCTCTCCTGTTAAAACAGTTAAACCCGAGGCAGGTGCAAGAGAAGCATCTTCAATAAGTGCGACATTTTGCACACGAAGTTCATCAAGCATATATGACCTGCTTACTGACCAGTTTTACCGTAAAATACACGAGAAACTGAACGATAGAAACTATCAGCACTTCTATCAAGCAGAATGATATCTCCTGGTCCACGGCTAATACGAGCTTTGGTAGCCACACCCTCTTCTGGATGCTTAATGTTTTGCCCATCAGAGAAGAAGTGACATGGTGCAGGTCTATCTTTTGACATGGTGATTTCAACCACATCAGAAGGTGAGGTAAGAAATGCGCGAGCCAAAATAGTATGTGGTGCAATTGGCACACAAACCATTCCTGAGAACTCTGGCGTAACAATAGGACCACCAGCAGCAAGAGCATAACCAGTAGATCCGGTTGCTGTACTAACGACAAAGCCATCTCCGCGAAGCTTATCAATATGGTTGCCTGATACAGAAACCGTAAACTCAACCATATCGCCCGCTCCGCCTCTGGAGACAGCAAAATCATTGAGCGAGAAGGTCTTCTCGACGTGTGTTTCTCCGGAAGGAAGCTCATATTCTGTTTCTATTGCAAGCGTTGCTCTTCTAGAAACGTGGAGCTCTCCTGCAAGGGCGTCAGCTACCATCTCAATCATTTTGTTAGGGGTTGCGCTGGTCAAAAAGCCAAGGTGACCGTATGAAATACCCAGGATTGGAATTTCTGAATACTCAACAATTTTGGCAGCTCTCAGAAGTGTTCCATCTCCACCAAGAGAAATAACAAGCTGACAGTCAGAGCAGTCTATAACTTTATCTGGGAACAGCTTTTTATCGTGTGCCCACTGGACATCACATCCCTGCTCAAAAAGCCATTCTTCAAGTTCACGTGCACCAGAAACAGCAACTTCTCTTGAATAATTTGGAACAAGAAGTACCTTCACGCAAACCACTCTCCCGATTTTGCTTGACTGCACAACTGAAACAGTTAAACGTCTGATTCGATGTACTTAGTATACCTAAAAAACCACGAACAATACCACAAAATAGAACATTCGTTCTATTTCACTATTTCTACAGAATGATTCAAAACCACTGAAGCAAGATCTAAATCGTACGACCCTGCCCCAAGCTGCCCAAACAGCAAATATTCCACATTACCCTTAGCACCATGAATAGGACTCTCACATGCGCCCAAAGGACCCATATGAGCTTCTTTGAACGCATCGGCAATCTTTTGCAACGTATGAAGGCGCACGGACGCATCGGTCACAATACCGCCCTCGCCCACTTCTTCTCTCTTAGCTTCAAACTGCGGTTTGACCAGCGTAACAAAAACTCCTTCAGGAGCTAGAACATCTAACACAGAAGGAAGAATTGACAGGATTGAAGTGAACGATACGTCGCATACGGCTACATCAAAGACGTGAGAATAACCCAATTCCGGCAGCGAAGTTATATTTGTTCGTTCTAGCAGTTCAACCCTACTATCGTTTCTTAGCGACCAATCAAACTGCGCATAGCCAACATCAACTGAGGTAACCGAAGCAGCTCCATTTTGAAGCAGGCAATCGGTAAAACCACCAGTTGAACAGCCAATATCTAAGCATTTTTTATGTTGTGCCGTAAAATCAAAAACTTCAAAGGCGCGTTCGAGCTTAAGCCCGCCTCTACTCACGTACGGAATAGCGCCTTTTACATGCAGAAATACTCCCTCAGGAACAAGCTCTCCTGCTGAGGTCAGTCTTCTATCGCTCGTAGAAACATCGCCCGCAAGAATTGCGCGCAGCGCAGCCTGAGTATCTTTGAAAAATCCTTGCCTAACCAGCTCTTTATCAAGCCTTTGGCGAGAAACACGTTGAGCCACTAGTGCTCATCGCTTTCTGAAACTGCGTCATCAGACGACGTTTCATCTGCGGCTGAAGCCTCAGCTTGCTCATCAGAAGCAGCTTCTTCGTTGGATGCATCTCCTGCAGCCTGAGCCTGAACCAGACGCTCTTCCTCTTCTGGCGTAAACTCTGTGGTGTCAACCATGTTGACAGCCTTTGAGCCTAGAGCAATTGCCTCATCAAAGAGGTCAAGAGAATGCTCCAGCGAGACGTTTTTATCGCGAACTTGATCAACAATTGAATCAAGTCTTGCGGTTATCTGATCAAAGCTCTGATATTCAGACGTATCGATTTTTGCCATGACTACTCTGCATCTTCCACAGAGCTCTCTAGCTCTTCTTCAGAAACGTCTTGCTCAGCAGACTGCTTATGGCACAGAGAATAAATGTCTTCTCCAGCCTCAATGTCATCAACAATACGACCAAGAACGCCGTTAATAAAGCGAGGAGAATCATCGCCGCAGTAAGCGCGAGCAAGGTCAACTACCTCGTTAATAGCAACAGCTACATCAACCTCAGGAACCTCAAGAATCTCATAAAGAGAAATTCTTAGGAGATTGCGGTCTACGGAAGGCATGCGATCAATTGCCCAGTCTTTTGAGTAAGCAGCAATGATGTCATCAAGATCATCTCTAATGCCATCTGCTCCTACTGCTAGTGACTGCGCATACTCATCAAGAGGTCCCTCGGAGAGTGTGTAGTCTCCGTCGAGGACCTCAAGAACGCTGCGATTAGTGGCTTCAGCCTGGAATAAAAGCTGTAGTGCTTGGCTACGGGCGCGAGTACGTCCAAAAAACTTAACGCTCAAGCCTACTCCTTAGGAAAAACAAGGCTGTCAATGTAAACATCAACGGAAGCAATGCTGACGCCAATCTGCTCATTTACAGCAGTTGCAACAGCAAGCCTTACCTCAGATGCAAGCTTTGTAAATGGGTAGCCATAGAAAACGGTAAGGTGAACTCCAAGATGGAGCTGACCGTTCTCTACACCTGCTTCTACAGCTTTCTCTGGAGCAAGGCTTCTGCTGGTAAAGACGTTAATAAGGTTGGATGCCAGGGTATCGTTTCCGCCAACGGAGGCAACACCTTCAACACTTCCAGCTGCGCCGGAGACAACCGTTGAAATTACATCTTTTGAGATGCCGATGCCTGCTATACGAAGCTCTGTTTCAGCCATGTCTACCCCCTAAAAAGACAAACTGTCTTTGAAATAATTACTCAATACTGTTGGATGCTTATGCACCCAAAGAGAATGCATTAAACGCGAGAAACAAACTTGCCGTCACGAGTATCAACCTTAATGCGCTCACCCTGGTTCAGATACATTGGAACCTGAAGAGTTGCACCGGTCTCAATAGTTGCTGGCTTAGTTCCACCCTGGACAGTGTCGCCCTTGAAGCCTGGATCAGTCTCGGTGATCTCTGCCTCAATGAACATTGGAGGCTCAACGCCAAGAAGCTCAGTGTCTGCATAGAGAAGCTGTGCGTTATCGTTCTCCTTGAACCAGACGCTCTTCTCGCCAATGAAATCAGCAGGAACAGCTACCTGATCGTAAGTCTCATTGTCCATGAAGTAGAAGGACTCACCGTCGTTGTAGAGATACTGCATCTCTTTGGTGAGCAGAAGAACGTTCTCAAACTTGGTACCAGCGTTGCAGGTCTGATCAATAACGCGACCAGAGCGAAGGTCACGAATCTTATAGCGGACAAAAGCGCCGCCCTTACCTGGCTTTACATGCTGGAACTCAACGATGGTGTAGTACTTATCGTTAATCTTAAGGCCAAGGCCGTTCTTAAAATCTGCGGTGCTGATAGTTGCCACGTCTAACTCTTTTCACTCGATAAAGTCGCGAGAAGAACGTGAATTTTCAAACTACCCGCGACACGTATATGCATGTTGGATTTTATCAGTTTCACGCCTTCCGTGCTGGCGGCTCTTGTGAAAATGCAAAATTTGCTTACTTCTTTTTAATAAAACTCTCTTTAATAAGGCGAGGAAGCTGTGGAATTGCCATGAGTCCATGCTTAAAGACAAACCAGAAGTTTGGAGAACGTACGAGTTTCTCCTTCCCTATATAGGCGCGAATTGCCCTTAGTGTTGCTTTATTGTCTCGCGTAGAAAATGAGTAGTTACCATTGCTTTTAGTAAAGATAGCAAAGCGAGAAATGCTTTTGGTACGCCCCATAACTGAGGCGGCCACATGATCTATCTGATCCCAAGGAATTTGAATGTAATCTTCAGGATTTTTCTGGTTGTAGAACTCAAAGGCCTTATTACCAATAAGGATATCGCCATACGTAGCTAGCCCGTGGAATGACGTTGCCTTTGCGGTGAAGTCAACCGTACTGTTTTGAGACTGAGCCATACAATCCTTTCAAAAAATGGGTCGCACCCATTATAGAGCGCGACCCATATTCGTGCGACTTTAAGTACTAGAACGTACGCTTACTCATTACATAAAGCCAAGGAGTCGACCAATAATACCAACGGCAAAGAGAGCCAGGATGATAGCAATTGGAGAGACCTTCTTCTTAAGCAGTGAGCAGCAGAGCAGTGTCAGACCAACAGCTGCCAGTCCAGGAACAAGGGAATCAAGGTTGGACTGAAGTGTGGTTACCTTCACTGGATCAAGACCGTTTGGTCCAAGTGCAGCGTAAAGCTTTAATGCCTGGTGCATTCCCTCTACTCCTGAAGGAATGCTTGTCCAATCAATGTAAGCGCCTGCCTGCTGAGGAATGGTAGAAACAACTGGGGTAAATGAAATTGAAACCCAGCGCTGTACCAGGGCGCCAATGATAAACATACCAAGAATAGAAGCACCCTCGGTAATCTTGCCCAGCATGCCGCCAGAAAGATCGGAAGAGATTGAGGCACCTGCCTTGTAGCCAAACTCCTGGGTGTACCACAGGAAGGAAAGGCGGATGACGTTCCACAGAACAAAGAAAAGAATAGGGCCAAGTGCAGAACCACCAGCGGCAATAGATGCGCCGAGTGCTCCAAGAATTGGACGGACGGTAAACCAGAAGACTGGGTCACCAACACCGGCCAGAGGGCCCATCATGCCTACCTTAACGCCCTGAATTGCAACGTCGTCAATAGGCTCACCGTTAGCACGTCCCTCCTCCAGTGCAAGGGTAACGCCCATGACTGGTGCAGAAACATAAGGGTGAGTGTTGTAGAACTCAAGGTGGCGCTTAAGAGCTGCTACCTGATCTTCTTTGTTTGGATAAAGCTTTTTGATGGCTGGAATCATTGAGAATGCCCAACCACCGTTCTGCATACGCTCGTAGTTCCAAGAACCCTGAAGGAACTGATGACGAAGAGCAACAGACATGCGGTCTTTCTTAGAAAGCTGAATCTTATTCTCCATTAGTTTCACGCTCCTTCAGAATTAGTAGTTGTCAATAATATCGCCGAGTGGATCGCCTGATCCACCACCTGCGCCGCCACCCTGCTTAGCAAGGTCTTTAAGACCAATGTAGAGAATAGCAAGGCAAACACCAATAACACCAAGAGCAATAAGAGTGAGCTGGTTAATAGCAGCAAAGACAAAGCCAAGAGCAAAGAACGGCCAAACCTCACGAGTAGCCATCATGTTAATGACCATTGCGTAACCAACAGCAGCAACCATGCCGCCGCCAACTGCCATACCGCCAGTGAGCCACTTCGGCATTGCGTTGAGAGCATCAGTGACAATAGCTGGGTCAATGAAGCAAAGAGCAGCTGCAGGAACAGCAATACGTGCGCCCTGCATGAGGATAGCTACAATGTGCCAACGCTCGATTGCAGCAAAATCGCCCTTCTCGGCAGCTGCATCCATTGCGTGGACAATACCAGTTGCAATAGTACGAGCAATCATGGTGAGGAACAGGCCTGCTACGGACAGAGGAATTGCAAGTGCAATAGAGGTGTTAATAGCAGCGGTGGTGTCAGTGTCTCCACCGTTAAGTGCCAAAACCATGATGATTGCAGATGCGACAGATGCCAAAGCTGCGTCTGGAGCAACTGCAGCTCCGATGTTTGCCCAACCAAGAGCAATCATCTGAAGAGAACCGCCGAGGATAATTCCCTCAGCAGGGTGACCAGTCACAAGGCCAATCAGTGAGCAAGCAACCAGGGGCTGGTGGAACTCCCACTGGTCAAGAATACCTTCCATGCCAGCGAGAAGAGCAACAATTACGACAAGCAGTATTGTGATAGGTGTCATTTCTACCTCCTTCTAGTTACTTACGGGCGCCAAGCTCGGACTTAGCTTTTTTAAGCATTGCCTCAAAGTTCTCTGCGCTGTCTGCAGGAACCTTACGAACATCAAACGTTGTACCGCACTCGCGGATGGCCTCAAGGGTCTTTACGTCGTCCTCATCCATAGCAACTGCGTTGGTAACAACAACTTTGCCAACAGAGTGAGCCATAGAGCCAAGGTTAGCTTCCTTGATTTCTACGCCACCCTCAATTGCGCGAAGCATATCTTGAGGAGTCTCAAATAGAAGCATTGCTTTGGTATTGCCAAAACGAGTGTCGTGAGCAATCTCAATAATCTTCTTAATAGGAACAACGTGGACATGTACTCCTGGAGGAGCTGCCTGAATAATCATGGTCTTGCGGAGCTCATCTTGAGCAACACCATCAGAGCAGACAATAATGCGATCTGGCTTGGTCATCTTTGTCCACGTAGTTGCAACCTGACCATGCAGAAGACGGGTGTCGATACGTGCAAGAACAATCTTAAGCTTGCCATCGCCAATAACGGTACCCGCAGGAATTGCACCCTGAGGTGCTGCTGGAGCAGCAGGAACATCAGTAGGTGTTGCCTCTTGTGGCTCAAGCTCTTCTGGCTTAATCTTTACGCCCATACGAGCTTCAGAGTAAATCTCTTTTGCTACCTCAGCTGCGGTGTCTACGCCAAGGCGAGAACCATATGCCGCAATAAGCATTGGGAGGTTAAGACCAGTAACGGCAACCCAATCCTCTTTACCCTCTTCCTCAAGAACACGAGAAATCTGGTTAAAGGGGGTGCCACCCCATAGGTCAACCAAGAACAAGACATGCTCTTGATCTTCAAGCGTGGCAATTGCGTCGAGAATCTTCTGATGCAGGTCATCTGGGCCCATATCAGGAGTAAGCGTTACAGCTACAACGCCTTCCTGTGGTCCAAAAATCATGCCGCCAGAATCTTTGATGCCCTCAGCAAATTTGCCATGGCTGGCTAGAACGATACTAACCACTTCTACCTCCTTCTTTTCTACCTAATAAAACAAATGAAACTGTAAACATAACAATGAAAATAACATTTACTTTTCTGATTTTATTACATATATCTGAAGCGTGTCTTCACTAACCTAACTCTTTTTAAATTTTTTAGGTTTTATAAGCTAATTTTTAGGCGAGAAGGTCTTCTCGCCCTAGGAGATACGGTAAAAAATACGGCCAGAAACCCAAAGCTTCTGGCCGTAAAAATTCTGTATATCGCGTCTAGTTAGCAGCCAACAGACACAAGGTCGTGTGTGGACTGAGTAAAGACATCGTAGCCGTCCTCAGTAACAACGCCAAAGTCCTCAAGGCGAATACCAAACTTACCAGGCAGGTAAATGCCAGGCTCATCGGTAACAACAGAACCTGCTGCAATAACCTTGTTCCAACGAGGGTTGAAGAATGGACGCTCGTGAATCTCAACGCCAACACCGTGGCCAAGGCCGTGGCCAAAGTACTCACCGTAGCCAGCCTCAGAGATAACCTTAACTGCAAGGTTATGAATATCAGAACCAGTTACACCTGCATGAATAGCTGCTGCGCAAGTTTCATTTGCCTTGCGGACAACGTCAAAGACGTGCTGCTGCTCCTCGGAAGGAGCGCCAACAACAACGGTACGAGTCATATCTGAGTGGTAATCAAGGTAGCCTGCACCATAGTCCATAACAATCATGTCGCCTGTCTGAACCACGCGCTCACCTGGCTGTGCGTGAGGATTAGCACCATTAGGACCAGAAGCAATGATGGAATCAAAGGACAGAGCATCTGCGCCGTTGGAGAGCATGTAGTTCTCAAGCTCTGCGCGGATCTGCTGCTCAGTGAGGCCTGGCTTAATGTACTCGCAGATGTGGAGGAACGCCTTGTCAGTAATTGACTGAGCGTGCTTCATAAGCTCAATCTCAGCTGGGTCTTTAACAATACGCAGCTCAGCAATATCACCATGCATGCGTGGAAGCAAAGCAGCAACAGAACGATCACGCAATGCCTGCTCAAGACCATCAAAGAACGCAAGATCAACGGTGTCCTCAATAGCAACTACGCGAGCACGAGCCTCAGCAATATGAGCGGCAACCCACTCGGTAGGAGTAGTGACTTCCTGGTCAAACTTCCATGGAGAATCAGCACCAAGGCGCTCCAGGAATGTGTTGTAGTAACGAGAGTCAGTGTGCATAAAGAGCTCATCCTGCGTAATAAATGCAGTATGTGCCTGCTCAAAGTCAAAGACACGCTCAGCGTCAGTCAACCAACGAAGGTCTGGGTTGTGACGTAGAACAACAGCGTCGTAACCCCTCTGATCCATTACCTCGCGAAAGCGCGCAACGCGCTTTGCTGCTGCCTGTAAATCTGCCATTTCAAATCCCTTCTCGAGATGTTTACAACAAAGAGTTGCACCTCGTGGAGCCGTCAAACCAAACAGGGCTCCTTGGTGCAAGATGCGGCACATTAATGCGAAGCGTGAGCCTCACACCAAGCGCGGGCATGCTCGGCGAGAAGTTCCTCGTCGACCGAAGCTAATCTTACCCTTCCAATAGACATTGGAATCGGCAACATAAAACGATTAGTAGAACGGAAACATTCCTGTTTGAGCGCTTCAATAAGCTGCTCAGAAGTAATGTCACAGGTAACAAAGCCAATATTCAAGCGCTCAAGAATCTCGTCTTGGGCAAGCATATCGTCAAAAGAAAGCGACTCTTTAGCTACTGCAATTCTTGCCGAGAAGCGCAGTGCGTCTGCATAAAGTGCAGAAAGAGGCTGATCAGCTGGGATGAGCGGACGAAGTGCCTCCACAAAAACCCAGCCGTAAGGAACAGACTGCTGAATTGCAATAGCGGAAGAATCAGAGAGACGGCCACGGGTCTTAGTAGACTCTGCCAGCTGCTCTGCAACTATATCGGCAACTCCAGAGGAGAGGTTATCTGCTCTATCCCAAATGCGGCCAAACTCCGCCTCATTATCAGACATAGCCGTTGCAACCATACATACCTGGGCAACCTTAGCGTTGTCATCGCAAAGATTCATAACCTCAAGATCTGCAAAGCAGAAACGAGCGCAAGGCTTAGTGGTAACAAGGCGCTGATGTTCAGCGTCAGTATCAAGCGCGCGAGGAGTAATAGACGAGACAATAACTGCTGCTAAATCAAGCGGAACAGTAGCAAGGGAGACTCCCCCACACCACTTGTTTGCCACGTGGTTAGCAAGAGAAATGACGCCCTCGTGGCCCACGGCAACTACTAAATCATCAGCTGTCAGGTGTGTTTCTGCCAATGCAGACAATACCTGTGCCTCAGTTGCCACGGTAGTTGCTGCCTTGCCATCTTCTACATCTACACGTGTGACGAGAAAACCAATAGTGGTGAGGTCTCTAAGCAGAAGCTCAGCAAGGATGTCGGATGGTGGTGTTGTGATAAAATAAAAACAGAGGCTTTGTCTTGGTG
>CAUTGQ010000022.1:0-12226 GCA_963538075.1 uncultured Atopobiaceae bacterium | reverse complement strand
CGGTCATAGCGTCACTCGACTCAACGGCGCGCAGGATAACTGGACGAGCATACGTGCGCTCGTCACCCATGACACCAACGGACTTAATGTCGGGTAGTACAGCAAAGTACTGCCAAACGCTGTGCTCGGAGTTACGATCGCCTGTCTCGTCAAAGAGTTGAGCATTATAAGCGTCAATCTCTTCTCGGACAATAGCGTCGGCGTTGCGGAGAATCTCCAGCTTTTCTGGGGTAACGTCGCCAATGATACGGATAGCAAGGCCAGGACCTGGGAATGGTTGCCTGTAGACAAGGTTCTCTGGCAGACCAAGAGAAACGCCCAGCGCACGGACCTCGTCCTTGAAGAAGTGGTCCAGAGGCTCAATCAGGTCAAAGTGAACGCCTTCTGGGAATGGAATCAGGTTGTGGTGGCTCTTGATGGTTGCAGCCTTGCCGCCGGTCTTACGAGCGCCCGACTCAATAATGTCAGGGTAGATGGTGCCCTGTGCCAGGAACTGAACGCCATCCAGCTTCTGGGCCTCGTCAAAGAAGACCTTCCAGAACTCAGTGCCAATCAGGCGGCGCTTCATTTCTGGCTCGGTAACGCCGGCCAAGAGCTCTGCGTAGCGCTCCTCTGCGTGAACATGAATCAGAGGCACGTTGAACTGCTTGCGGAAGACCTGCTCAACCATCTCTGGCTCACCCTTACGGAGCATGCCGTGGTTCACAAACACGCAGGTAAGCTGATCGCCAATAGCACGGTGGACAAGTGCCGCAACAACAGAAGAGTCAACGCCGCCGGAAAGTGCCAAAATAACGCGGCCATCGCCGACCTTCTGGCGAATCTCCTCTACCTTCTGCTCAATGATGTTGTCCATGGTCCACGTCTTCTCAAAACCACAGATATTGAACAGGAAGTTAGAAAGCATCTGGGAACCGCACTCGGTGTGGTTAACTTCTGGATGGAACTGAGTGGAATACAGGTTCTTAGCAGCGTTTTCCATAGCTGCAATAGGGCAAACATCGGTAGAAGCAGTAACAGTAAAGCCCTCTGGAACCTCAGACACTGCATCGCGATGGCTCATCCAAACGGTCTGCTGCTCAGCGGTGCCGTCAAAAATGCGGCTCTCCCCCGCGCGGGTCAGATGAGCTGGGCCATACTCGCCCTTCTCGGTATGTCCAACGGTGCCGCCCAGGGTAACCGCCATAATCTGCTGTCCATAGCAGAAACCAAAGACAGGAAGGCCAAGCTCCAGAATCTCTGGGTCAATCTTTGGCGCATCCTCAGCGTAAACAGAAGCAGGGCCGCCGGACAAAATAAGCGCAGATGGATTGAGCTCACGAAGCTCATCTGCGGAAATATCACAAGGAACAATCTCGGAGTAGACGTTAAGATCACGCACGCGACGTGCAATTAACTGGCCGTACTGGGCACCAAAGTCTAGAACTGCAACAAACTGCTTGGGCCTGGACTCGCTCATGCATGACTCCGCTTCTCCGGTTTCCCGGTCACTATGGATTCTGTGCCGGCGCGCACTGCCGCACGTATGGGCACATATCTCTACCACGAATTTATTGCTATTAATAATACCTTCAACCAGCCATTAACATCACGAGAGATTGCGTGCGCCAAAAAGTCTTCTTATTCTGTGCAAACAAAAGACGGCAAAGTTCTATAATCTGACGAGAAATGCTACTAATTTCTAACAATTATAAAATACAGAATATGGCGAGAAGAGCAGGTCAAAAGTACGGTTTTTCGAAATGTAATTGTTTTGTGACGACCAAAACTGGTAACATTTTTTAAGTACCTATCTGCAATAATTTTCTCACGCTCGCAAGACGAATTGGAGTTTAGTTTATGAAAAAAGTACTGGTCAGACTAGGTGCATTTCTTGTGCCATTTATGATTGTTGTTACTTTTGTGGCAACATTCGCTTCTGCTGCAACTGTTTCACCGGTCCAAATTACCAGCATGTCTGTGGCTGATGATACCTATACACCAGTCAATGAGATTACCACTGATAATCTGTACCATATTACAATCAACTGGGAATCTACCGCTTCTACCGTGGCAGAAGGTGATTATTTTGATATTACCTTGCCCGATAAAGTCCAGTTCACAGCCACACAAAACACAACTCCAATTGAAGTTAAAGATCCTAACGGCGCAACCGTAGCTTGGGCTTACCCAACTCCAGCAGCGGGCAGTATTTTCGGCGGAACCCTGCATGTTGTTTATACAGACTATGCAAACACTCACACCCAGATTAAGGGTACTTTCTCGCTCTCTGCACTCTATGACCGCGACGCCATCAACGCAGGTGATAACACCCACATTGACTTTGGCGTTAACGGCACCGCTGTTCCTCTCAACATGATTGTTCGTCCTAAGAACACCATTGGCCAGGAGTGGCTCAACAAGTGGGGCGGCCCTGTTACCGGCACTGAGTCCGAGGTACTTTGGTACGTTCGTCTTAACTACTCCGCTGCTCACATGACTGGCGTTGAGTTCTCTGACTCCCTCTCTGATAGAAACGGTGGCGACCTACCAGCATCGGTAACCTACATTACCAACTCTTTCCACCTCTATCGTGCAGACTTTGATGGAACGGGCAACTACAGCAACCTTCAGGAGGTCACCATTCCAAATGGTGCACTTTCTATTGCAGCTGACGGCCACTCCTACCACCTCAACCTGAGCGGCGTTGACTTCTCCCAGGGTCAGCGTTACCTCCTGCAGTATCGCACCACCTTTATCCCAGGTATGGCTCTGCATAACTATGGCGTGCTTACCAACGCTGGCGGTGCTCCAAGAAGCGAGATTGGCTTTACCTACTACTCTCCAAGCAACTCCGGCGGCGCAATCGGCAATCTTGTCGGCCGTATCCGCATCATCAAGGTTGACGCTGACAACGCAACTACCCAGCTTCCAGGCGCAACTTTTAAGGTAACAAGCGTTGCTAACCCAGCTGATTCTTGGACTCTTACTACAGGTGCCGACGGAACTGCAACCTCCGAGAGGCTCACTACCGGCTCCTACACCATCGAAGAGATTACCGCTCCAGATGGCTATGTGCGCGACGCTACTGTCTACACCGTAAACGTTGACAATCAGTCCGGAACTATCAAGATTATTGAGAACAAGAAGAACGCTCATGCAGACATTCCTGTGCAGAAAGTCTGGAATGGTGCAGAGGGCGGAGCAGTAACTGTTCACCTGCTTGCAAACGGCGTTGACACTGGTAAGACCCTTACCTTGAGCTCTGACAACAACTGGCAGGATTCCTTCACGGGTCTTGAGGCTTATGCTGCTGACGGCTCCGAGATTACCTACACCATCTCTGAGGACGAGGTAGCCGGCTACACCAGCCAGATTACTGGCGACGCAACTCAGGGCTTTGTAGTCACTAATACCCAGGTTCCTCCAACTCCAGAGAAACCTGCTAAGACTCGCAAGAAGTCCAACCTCCCCTACACCGGAGATGCATCTTCTGTTGCTGGCGTCCTCTTTGGATCTTTGGCAGTACTGGGCAGTGCAGTTGCACTTAAGCGTCTCAAGTAAGCCTGACGCGCAATTGTAGCAGCACAGACGCGCAGCTCCACGCAACGTTACAAGAACGTCTTGTCCTCGTGGCAAGGCGTTCTTTTTTGGCGAGAAAAACGTCTATCTTGTGAGACTCCACAGAACTTCTCGCCTCCTTAATTGCATACAGAAAAATGACCTATTCGGAATCACGTATAAAAAGAGACTAATGTCCAGCATTTAGAATTACTAGAGGTAATATTTATCCATTTTTATTACGGTTTGCTGCTCATAACGTGTAATGTTCGTTGTGAACAATTGTGAAGAACCTGTGAATTTAACTGTACTTCATTTGAAAGGTATTAGAAAAAGAAACCACAAATTCCTTGTACCTGCATAAATAATTGAACTTTTAAAAAGCAGTATAGATATATGCAGATTCTCAAATAAATTCTCTTTGAAATAGGTGAGAATAGACGTATCTATTGCAAAGGAGTCCTGATGAACAAACGACTGTTTAAGCTGTTAAGTTTTGTCTTCTTGCTAGCCCTTGCGCTTCCGCTTGCTGCAAAATCGGCTTTTGCTGAGACCGCAAGTACCGAAGCTGCTACGGGCACCCCTAAAGCGGTTGTCGCAACCATTACAAGCTTTAGGGTTGAAGATCGTTTTGGCAACCCAACTACCGTTGTTAACAAGGCAAACGTGTATGCCATTGCTATGACGTGGGACGCCTCTGCAAATGCTAACGTAGAGCCCGGCGATTACTTTGATGTAGCGCTTCCTGACACCATGAGATTTACTGCAGCTAACCCTGCATCTACCTTTAACATCACCGATGCCGCAACCGGCGAGGTCATGGCAGTGGCTCACGTCACCCCTGGTACCGATGGTTTTGGTGGAAACATGCGTGTTGTCTTTACCAACTACGTTAACAACCACACTGACCTGCGCGGTACCGCTCGCCTTGGCTTTACCATTGATTCACAGCGCGTTCAGACAGGTACCGGTAAATCTTTTATCTTTACTGTCTCTGGCAGCCCTGTTCCTGTAACGTTTGACGTCACCGCTCCTGGCACCATTGGTACTGAGTACCTCTCCAAGTGGGGCAAGATTATCGATGGTAACGCTAACGAAATCCAGTGGACCGGCCGCATCAACTACTCTGGTGGTAACTTCCGCAACGTCCGTCTACACGACCAGCTCCTTGACCAGGGCGGCGGAGATCTTCCTGCAGAGATTAGGTATGTTCCAAACACCTTTGAGCTTTGGAGCGCTCGCTTTGATGAGTACGGCTCAACCATTCCAGGAACTGCAACTCGCATTCCTATTACCCCAGGTATGCTCACCATTTCTCCTGATGGACAGTCGTTTGATCTTGACCTTTCTGGCATAGACCTCAGCAACGGTCAGAGCTTTAAGTTCACGTATCGCACCACGTACGTTCCAGGTGTTGCTCTGCGTAACCTCATCAAGATGTACTCCGATAACCCTGAGTACAGCTCCGATTGGGTATATCGCAACGCAACTTCCGGCGGAGAAGGTACTTCTACCATCATCGCTCGTATCCGCATCATTAAGGTGGATAAGAACGACCACAACACCAAGCTTGCGGGCGCAGTCTTTAAGGTGACCAGCACCACTGATCCATCCAAGACCTGGACTATTACCACTGGTGAAGATGGTACTGCTACCACCGAGAAGCTCCCTGCAGGCACCTACACTGTTCAGGAGATTACCGCTCCTAACGGTTATGAGCTTACAACGGACACCTATAACCTGACCGTCTCTGCAACAAGCGGTGTTATCAAGACCGTTGAGAACGAGAAGACCCCAACAGTTGATGTACAAGTTAACAAGACATGGGTGGGAACTGTCGGCGGCCCTGTTACCGTCAGGCTCTACAAAGACGGCGTTGCAAGCTCTGAGACGCTCACTCTTGACCAGACCAACTGTTGGACAGGTACTTTCACCGGTCTTCTCAAAAACGATGCAACAGATGGTCACGCTATTGCGTACACCGTAGCAGAAGAGAACGTTCCTACTGGATATACCAGCGCAGTCTCGGGCAACCAGACTGACGGATTCACGGTTACCAACACCGAGATTCCACCAACCGTTCCACCTACCACCCCACCAAACACTCCTCCAAATACCCCACCTGCAACTCCTCCATCAGAGACTCCAAAGAAGCCAAAGAAGAAGCAGCCAAAACTTCCTGAGACTGGCGACTTCTCCGAGATTGCTCTTGTTGCAGTAGCTACGGTGGGTAGCGTTATTACTACGCTTGGCTTTGCTTTGAAGGATCGCCGTAAGTAAGGTGGCGTGACGCGGTAAGTAACGAGGCAAGCCGCACGGACTTCTCGCATCCATCCCCGCTTCACACGTTGAAGCGGGGATTTTTTGTGGCAGGTTTGTTTCCTTACAGCACGAAATCGCAAAATTGCGTATAGTAGATGTTTGACAAAACGCATTGGGCAAAACGCAAATTAAACACAAAGGAGCCCCAATGGCCAGAAGGTCACATTCATCTCAGAATCGTGGTCGCAACAGCCGCGACAGACACGAAGATGCCTTTGAGTACGATACAGAGGACTTCGCACAGGACGATTATGACGCTTATGATCAGGGCGCATATCAGCCTCGTACGCTGGGCAGCGTTCGCAGCGCAGGTGCAAGCTCTGCACGCAACAATCACGAATCTCACGGCTCCAGGTTTACGCGAGAGCCTTTGATTGGTCAGACCAACGTCGGCGACGAGTGGCCCGAAGAAGCTCCAGCTCAGCAGCAAAAACATACCCACTTTGCTGCGCATAGAGCAGGTGCGGTAAGCCACGCTCCTTCTCGCGCAGAAGGCGTGGGCGCATATTCCAAGAAGCGCCAAGGTTCTTCTCGCGGTCGTGGTCTTAAGATTTTTGCGGGCATCCTGGGAACGTTGCTGCTGGTAGCAGGCGTAGCGTTTGCTTGGTGGATGCTGGACACTAACTCAAAACTCCGCCAGGGCTTGGATGCAAACCTGCAGGCAACACTGGTTCAGGTTGCTCCTTCCGACCCGTTCTACATGCTGCTTCTTGGTGTCGATAAGGACGAAGGGCGCGCGGAGAACTGGGGCGATTCCGACGCAAACTTCCGCGCCGACACTATTATTCTGGCTCGCGTAGACCCTAAGAACAAGAAGATCACTCTGATTTCCATCCCCCGAGATACTATGGTTGACCTGGGAGAACACGGAAAGCAGAAGATTAACTCCGCATACAGCTATGGCGGCGCGTCTGGAATGGTCGAGGCTGTTTCCAAGCTGGCAAACGTCAATATCTCGCACTACGCCGAAGTAGACTTTGAGTCGTTCACCAAGATTGTGGACTCCATCGGCGGCATTACGGTTAACCTTCCTGTTGCCGTCTCTGACATGCAGTACTCAGGCATTGACCTGCCAGCTGGCGAGCAGCAGCTCAATGGCCAGCAAGCTCTTGGCCTTTCTCGTAGTCGTCACGCATACGACAATTACGGAGCCGGCGACTTCTACCGCGCCGCTAACCAGCGCATGATTCTGACGGCCATTGCCAAGAAGGTCCTGCAGCTGGATCCCGTTTCTATGTCGGGCGCCGTGTCTACCATGGCCGAGAGTGTGACCACTGACTTAAATGTTACCGATATCGTGGGCCTGGCCATGTCGTTTAGAGGTATGGACACCTCCAAAGATATGTATTCTGCACGCACGCCGACAACGTCCGAGCTCATCGATGATGTTTGGTACGAGATTGTCGATAAGAGCGCGTGGAAGACCATGATGGACCGCGTGAACCAGGCGCTGCCTCCTCTGGAGGATGCAAGCACCGATGAAACCACAGGTATCGTTGGTACGGTTGCGGGCGACACCTCCGCGGCCGACAGCATTAAGCCAGACTACACCGGCGAGGTTGCCGTGCTCAACGGCACAGACGTTCAAGGACTTGCAGCTCAGAAGGCTGGCATCCTGAAGACAAAGGGCTACACCGCCTACGCCGACAGCTCGCTGGAGCACCCAACCGACTCGATTATTATCTACGACGGCACGCGTACGGGCCTGGCAAAGGCCGTTGGCGTTGCAAAAGCGCTGGACATCCCTACCGCCAACATCAAGGCAAACGACGGCAACTACCCCACCGACGTGGACATTACCGTGGTCCTGGGCACCGATCAGGCTCCGAAGCGCTAACGACACGCAGAGCGCGACCCGCGACGACCCGCAACGGCGCTCGGCCGCGGCACCACCCCACCCCACACAAAAACGGGCGAGAAGACCGATCTTCTCGCCCGTTTCATGTTTACTGTCAGCGGTTTTGTGGCTTAGACGTTGAAGCGGAAGTGCATGACGTCGCCGTCCTCGACCACGTACTCCTTGCCCTCGATGCGCAGTTTGCCCGCAGTCTTGCAGCCGGCCTCGCCGCCCAGCTCCACGTAATCGTTGTAGCTGGCAACCTCTGCCTTGATGAAGCCGCGCTCAAAGTCGGAGTGGATGACGCCAGCGGCCTCGGGGGCCTTAGCGCCGATGCGGACGGTCCAAGCTCTGACCTCCATAGGGCCAGCGGTGAAGTAGCTCTGCAGGCCAAGCAGCTTGTATGCTGCCTGAGCGAGCGTCTCCAGGCCGGAGTGCTCAAGTCCCAGGGACTCCAAGTACTCTGCAGCCTCCTCTGGATCAAGATCAGCAAGCTCAGCCTCGACACCTGCGCAAACAGGAATGGACTGGACGCCGTTAATGACAGGAGCGGGCTCGGTGAGCATGTCCTCGTCGACGTTTGCGACGTACAAGATTGGCTTCATGGTAAGCAGGAAGAGGTCACGAGCAGCAAGGCGTTCCTCGTCGGTCATCTCCATGTCAGCGGCACGATTGCCCTCATTCAGCCACTCCTGAAGACGCTTTGCCACGTTGAGCTTAGGCTGGAGGTCCTTATCGCGCTTGGCCTCTTTCTCCAGCTTAGGCAGGGCGCGCTCAATGGTGCCCAGGTCAGCGAGGATAAGCTCCGTCTGGATGATGTCAACGTCCTCGTCAGGATTGACGCGACCCTCAACGTGAATGACATCGGGGTCCTTGAAGTAGCGAACAACCTCGCAGATGGCGTCGGTGTTGCGAATGTTTGCCAGGAACTGGTTGCCCAGGCCCTCTCCCTCGTTTGCGCCCTTGACCAGGCCAGCGATGTCCACAAACTCAACAGTTGCAGGCATGATGCGACCAGGATTGACAATCTCAGCCAGCTTCTGGAGCCTTGCGTCGGGTACGTCAACGATGCCCACGTTAGGGTCGATGGTGGCAAACGGATAGTTTGCGGCCAGGCCACCCTTGCGGGTCAGCGCGGTGAACAGCGTGGATTTACCAACGTTTGGCAGGCCAACGATACCAATTGAAAGCGACATGTGAGTCCTCTTGTTGTCGGTGGACGGTTACGGTTAATTGCGTTTCTGGCGAGAAGAACGAGCAGTTAGAAGCGTTGCGCTGTGTTAGCAGTCGCGTGCTACTCCCCATTATCCTCTTTTGGAGGTTGTTGTGCAGTGGCTTCCTCATCCGAGCCCTCGGTAATCGAGTCTGCCAAGTGTTTGAGCTGCTCCTTGCCGGTGTCAAAAATGAAGCGAGCTTTACGGCGAGCCAAAGCCTCAAGACGCTCGGCCTCCTCGGCCTTGCGGTCACGAACGACCAGCTCAGAGGTGTTCATCGGCACCATCGTAAGCGCGCCGGGCTCCGGGCAAACAATTTCGCAGGCGCCACAGTTGACGCAGAACGGCATCTTGATGGTCAGCTTGCCGCGCTCGTCGATGTCAATTGCATGCGTTGTGCAGGTATTTTTGCAATCGCCACAAACCGTGCACTTGCTGGAATCCCAGATAGGAGCCTCGAGCTTCACATAAGGAGCCAGGTCTGGATCGTGCTGGAGCGCACCCATGACCAGGCGGCGATCCTGTGTGAGCATGGACTGCCTCATGTCGGTGGTGCGCAAGCCCATCACGTCATCAAGCTGTGTCTGGAGTTTATCCAGGGAACGAGCGTGGTTGTTGATGCGGTCTGCAATTGCCTTGGCGCCCGCAAGGACAGGTGTCGATGCAGATACCAGGCGTTCTGCGCCGTTCATCGCGTTGGAGATGAACTGCGAACGGATGTAGGCGCGCGTGAAGTTGTGGTTGAGGTTGTTACCGTCTACCTCGAGGCCAACCGTGGCGCCCGTCCACTCCTCAGCGGTAGCGATGGCCTGGGTATATGCCTCCTCGCCGGTGGTGGTGCGACAACGGTCACAAACGCCAAGCGGCAGGTAAACACTCACGTTATCAAAGTCCGTAAGAATCGAGAACCAAATGTCGGCGGAGAGCATACCCACGCAGGGCAGGCAGATCTCGTTGCCCTCAGGTTTTCTCGCCAGGGCGCGTGTGCAAGTAATGTAGCACTGCTCGTACGCGGAGGCCGCGCGAGCTACCTGGTCATACAGCATGCGGGACGTGTGGCGGCGCGTGTTGAACGTCTCAGTTGGGCACGCGGCAACGCAAAGGCCACACTGAAGGCAGGCCTCGTCGTCGATGCGCACGGACTGGTTGTGGATATCAATGCAATTAGCTGGGCAAACGTCCAAGCAGCGAGAGCATGCCTCGGCCTTTCCGGAGGCGCACCTCAGGCATCGATTAGCGTTTGACCAGGGGATTTCCTTGTAGTCCATTGGCTCGAACGGCTTGTCCGTATTTGGGTCAATCGACAGGCTTCCCATCAGCGCGTCGAGCGGGTTGGAAAGCACCTGCAGCGAGTCCTGGATATCAATGAGGTCGTCGAGAAAATCTCGCTCCTCGTTACGATTCTGGTTCTGAGCCATGGTGCCTCCTCTCCTTTGGCGCGTGGCGTATAGTTCAAGCATGCGAGCTAGCGGGTGGACCGACCACAGTCGCAGCGGCGGCGTTATGACCGCAGTCGCAGTTGCGACGCGACTACAGTCGCAAATAAACATTTTAACCTGTAGCGACTAATAATTCCGCTTAAATGACGCCACATTCATATGATTTCGATTAATGGGCGATGAGCGGGGTTACGTTGCAATTGTGATAAGGCGGGTTTCTCCCCTGCGACAAGACGGGTTTCTCGCCAAGTTGTCGTGACGGTAGAAAAAATCGGGCCCAGCGAGAAGCTGGACCCGATTGCAGTTTATTGGAGGTGCGGATTAGTACATGCCGCCCTGGCCGCCCTGAGCAGCTGCACGAGAAATGGACTCCTCGATGGTGGTGTCCTTTGGCATCTCGGAAACAGTTGCCTCGGTGATGAGGATGAGGGATGCAACGGAAGCTGCATTCTGAAGTGTGGTGCGGGTGACCTTAACTGGGTCAAGAACGCCCATCTCAATCATGTCGCCATACTGTCCGGAAGCGGAGTCAAGACCCTGACCGGTTGGGAGTGCCTTGATCTTCTCGACAACTACGCTGCCCTCGAAGCCAGCGTTGTTAGCGATGGTGCGAACTGGAGCCTCAAGTGCCTTGCGGATGATCTCGACACCGATCTTCTCGTCTGCGTCAGAGGTCTGAACGCTGTCCAGGACAGAGGAAGCAGCCAGGAAGGAAACGCCGCCACCTGCGACAATGCCCTCCTCGACAGCTGCACGAGTTGCCTGAAGTGCGTCCTCGATGCGGTGCTTGATCTCCTTGAGCTCAACCTCGGTAGCTGCGCCAACCTTGATGACTGCAACGCCACCAGCAAGCTTAGCAAGACGCTCCTGGAGCTTCTCGCGATCGAAGTCAGAAGTGGTGTTCTCAATCTCAGCCTTGATCTGGGCGATACGCTCGTCAATTGCTTCCTTGGAACCAGCGCCACCAACAATGGTAGTGGTCTCCTTGGTGACCTTGACAGACTTAGCGCGACCGAGCATCTCTGCGCTGATCTCGTTGAGGTTGACGCCGAGCTCCTTGATGACTGCCTGGCCGCCGGTGAGAACAGCGATGTCCTCGAGCATGCGCTTACGACGGTCGCCGTATGCAGGAGCCTTGATTGCGCAGACGTTCAGAACGCCGCGGAGCTTGTTGAGGATGAGGGTGGTCAGAGCCTCGCCGTCGACGTCCTCAGCCATGATGAGCAGAGGTGCGCCCTGCTTCTGGACTGCCTCAAGGATAGGCAGGATGTCCTGGATGGAGGAAATCTTGTTGTCGGTCATCAGGATGTAAGGATTGTCCAGCTCAGCGGTGAGAGTCTCGTTGTTGGTTGCGAAGTAAGGGGAAACGTAGCCCTTGTCAAACTGCATACCCTCAACGGTGTCGATGTCGATGCCGAAGGTCTGGGACTCCTCAACGGTGATAACGCCGTCCTTGCCGACAACGTCCATAGCGTCGGAAATCTTGCCGCCGATGACTGGGTCACCTGCAGAAATGGTACCGACGGAAGCAATCTGCTGCTTAGTTGAGACCTCCTTAGCGATGCCCCTCATCTGAGCGACAACAGCCTCAACAGCCTTGTCGATACCGCGGCGGATTGCGATTGGGTTTGCGCCAGCTGCAACGTTGCGGAGGCCCTCGTTAACGATGACCTGTGCAAGCAGGGTTGCGGTGGTGGTGCCGTCGCCGACAGTGTCGTTAGTCTTGGTTGCAACCTCTTTGACCAGCTGAGCACCCATGTTCTCTACTGGGTCCTTGAGCTCAATCTCACGAGCAACGGAGACGCCGTCGTTAGTAATAGTTGGTGCGCCGTAAGAACGCTGCAGTGCAACGTAGCGACCCTTAGGTCCAAGGG
>CAUTGQ010000021.1:0-12369 GCA_963538075.1 uncultured Atopobiaceae bacterium | reverse complement strand
CACTTAAGCAAGGCAAGAGCATGCTTAAGAATGCCGCAGCTATTGGAAAGAGTCCACAGGGAACCGGCGCCAGCCAGTCTTCTGTATCAACCTACCGTAAGTCTGACGATCCAAATCCTTACGTCAACGTTGGTCGCAATGACCCTTGCCCATGTGGAAGTGGCAAAAAGTTTAAGAACTGCCACGGCCGAAATAGGTAAGAATGGCTGATACAGAGGTTGTTTCGCTCCAAACTTTGGCGGAGCGTCTCTCTGAGGTAGAAGGATATCTTCACCTCACTGAGAAGCGTCAGCAAATTTCAGAACTTGAGGCAGAAAGTGCTCGTCCTAATTTTTGGGACGACGCTGAAGCTGCGCAAAAAATAATGACTCAACTAGCATCACTTCGCGATGATGTTGCTGGTATTGATAGAGCTAAAGAGAAACTCGGTGATGCTGAGGCCGCTTTTGAGCTTGGAACAGAGCTTGGAGACCAAGCATCACTCGACGAATCTCAAGCGCTTGCGGCATCTCTTGAAAAAGACTTGTCGGAGCTTGAGCTTTCAAGCTGGTTTACTGATGAACTTGATCATGGTGATGCAATTGTTACTATTAAGCCTGGTCAGGGTGGTCTTGAGGCCCAAGACTGGTGCGAGATGCTTTTTCGTATGTACCTCAAATATTGCGATCGCCGCGATTGGAAAGTTGATATCAACGACGCCCCTGTTGCGGAGGTTATTGGTCTTGACCGCGCAACCTTTACGGTAAGTGGCAAAAATGCTTACGGCATGCTCCGTGCTGAGCAAGGTGTGCACCGTCTGGTAAGAATTTCTCCTACTGACGATAAGAAACGTAGGCAGACGTCATTTGCTGGTGTAGAAGTTTTACCTGTCCTTCCTGAAGATATTGAAGTTGCTATTGACCCCAATGACCTGCGTATTGATGTTTATCATGCATCTGGCCCGGGAGGTCAGGGGGTTAACACTACAGACTCGGCAGTTCGTATTACACATATTCCAACAGGAACGGTAGTAACCTGCCAAAACGAACGCAGCCAACTTCAGAACAAAGCTGCAGCAATGAATATCTTGCGCAGTCGTTTGTATGAGATTGAAAAAGAGAAACGCGAAGCTGAGTTGGATGAGCTTCGTGGTCCAAAGAGAGAAATCTCGTTTGGCAATCAAATTAGGAGTTATGTTCTTTATCCTTATCAGCTCATTAAGGACTTAAGAACAGGTGCAGAAACAGGAAACGTAGAGTCCGTTCTTTCAGACGGCGATCTTGATCAGTTCATCATTGCGTACCATCGCTGGGTTGTTGGCGGAAGGGATTAGTGTGCAAAAATCTACTTGGCAAAAGACCTTTAAAGATTCGTTCTTTATTGTCCTTGGCTGTGCAATTTTTGCAGTTGGCCTTGATGTATTTGAAGTTCCTAACGGACTTGCGGCTGGTGGTATTACTGGTTTTGCAACGATTATTAGAGCTGTTGCATTACCTTTTGGTTTTGATTTGCCAGTTGGTATGCAAACAATCGCCATGAATATCATTTTGATGGCTTTTGTTGCAAAAAGTGGAAATAGAAAATATTTGCTCAAGAGCGTTGTAGGCTTCTTGATTTCTAGTATTTTTGTCGATTTATTTGCACCTTTTTTACCAGCTCTTGGAGCCAATGATCTTATGCTTGCTGCTCTGTGGGGCAGTATTATCTGTGGTTTTGGTCTTGGCCTTGTATTTAGAGCGGGTGGAAATACTGGCGGTACAGACATCATTGCTCAGGCGGTTTCCAAGCGCTTTGGTATTCCATCAGGTACTGCAATCATTATTGTAGATATTCTCATTATTATTGCGGCTATTCCGGTCTTCTCGCTAGAAAACGGTCTGTATTCTACCTTGGCAATCTTTGTTACAGGAAAAATGATTGACTTTGTCATCGACGGACCAAGGTCCGAGCGTTGCGTTTATATTATTTCTTCTGAGCACGATGCCATCGCTCACGAGATTCTCTATAACCTTAATCGTGGCTGCACGGAGCTTCAGGCGCGCGGACTGTGGAGTGGTGCGCACAAGCCTGTTTTGATGTGCGTTCTTGGTCGTACGGAGGTTGTTCAGCTGAAAGTTATCGTTTCCGAGATTGACCCCGATGCACTGGTATTTGTTTCAGAGGTCCACGAGGCAATCGGCGAAGGCTTTAAGTCATTTGAGGCTTTGGAAAGCTAAGCACTATTTGACCAGCAATCTGCTCAACAGATGGTCTTGCGGAACTTTGGTTGGCGCGTGTGGTTGGATGTGATTGCATGTAAAAATTTTGCGATGTAAAATGGCGGCCTGTAAAAGGCCGCCATTTTGTGTTCGCTTAAATAATAATAAAGCACAAGTCTTACTTAGCAGGAAGAATAGAAGGAGTGACGCAGACAACATCTTTGAGGCCTGCGGCTTTGAGCTCTTGGATCTGCTCGTCAGTTGCACCTGTATCAGTAATGAGAAGGTCAATGTCTTCTGCAGAACCAAACTGGAAGTTAGAAGTAGTGCCCAGCTTAGAAGAATCAGCAACAACATAGTGCTTTCTAGAGCGTTTGAGCATCTGAGCGTTAATTGCTGGCTCAGGGGATGTTGCAGAAGTAAGACCAAATTCTCCCGAGAAACCCGTGCAGCCCAAGAAGCATTTAGCAGCAGTAATGTGCTGGATGCACTCAAGAGCGGTATCACCAGTCATGGAAGCGCGTGGAGGACGGATGTCACCACCAGTAAGGATGATAGAAAGATCGTGGATGTCCTCAAGCAACAGCGCCTTGCCGTTGTTTGTAACAACAGTTACGTCGTGAGCATCAATCCACTCAAGCATCCCAAGAGCAACGGAGCTGGTGTTGATGAAGATGCAATCGCCATCCTCAACGTAGCGAGCGGCTTCGCGGGCAATTGCTTTGTTAGAGCGAATCTGCCTTGAGCCAGAAGGACGACCATAAGGATTAAGCAGGGTAGCAATGCCATACTGACGAGTCAGGATGCCGCGCTTCTCAAGAAAGTCCAGGTCACGTCTGATAGTCAAAGAAGAGACCTCAAAGTGATCAGCAAGCTCTAAAACACTTGCTTGTCCCTCTTTTTCTAGCAGCTCAGTAATTGCCTCGCGACGTGAATCTACGTAAGCCTTACTCCTTTTCATAAATGCCCTCCCTTTATGAGCAACATTTTTCTTTGAATGTTCATTCATCAATAAAATAGAACATTAGAAGAAGGATATCAAGATATTTCAGAAAATAATAGTATGAATATATATGAATGTTTTAGATTATAAAAAATTTAACATATAAACTTTACATGGGATAATAGAAGGCGCTTCAATTACGTTCATAAAAACATGAACATTTGTATAGCTACTTGGACAAAAGATACGCTGAAAAAATATGAACAACTTTGATTACTGTTTGAGTAAAATTGATTGAAGTTAAGAACGTTTCATGGCATATTATCAAGTTATTAAGACTTGTCATGAGGCGGCTTTGGGCCAATGTGTCTCATTAAGAGAAAGGCAAGGTGGTGCTGTGTTAAGTGATCTCCTTACCGAAGACCTGGTGCAGCTCAATGTTGCAGCTTCTAACTGGGAAGATGCAATTAGAAAATCTGCACAACCACTCGTCGATAACAAAAAAGTAACTGAGGGCTATGTTGATGACATCATTAAAGGTGTCAACGAACTCGGCCCTTATATTGTTATTACCGAGCATGTTGCCCTTCCTCACGCACGTCCTGAGTCCGGCGCACTTGAGCCTGCAGTAGGCATTACCGTGCTTAAGGATTCCGTTGAGTTTGGCAGCAAAGACAACGATCCAGTTAAGTTTCTTTTCCCACTTGCAGCAAAAGATAGTGAAGGCCACCTTAGTGCCCTTCAGTCTCTTGTTGAATTGCTGAGCGATCCAGATTTCTTTGCTCAGCTTGAAAAAGCTCAGTCACCAAAAGATGTTGTGGACCTTGTCCACGCAAAGGAAGGTAGGTTGTAATGGCTGATAAGAAGTTCCACGCACTGGTTTGCTGCCGTGCAGGTATGGGTTCTTCCATGATGCTCAAGATCAAGATTGACCAGGTCATCAAAGAGAATGATCTTCCAATCGAGACTGAGCATGGTAATCTGGATTCCCTGATTGGTTTCAATGGCGATCTTGTTATCACCATGTCTGACCTCACTGATGAGCTCAATGCTGACGATCGCGTTCCTTCTGCAGTTGGTATTACCAACATTGTCGACAAGGCAGAGATGAAGGAAAAGCTCACCGCTTGGCTCGCAGAGCACAACGCATAAGCTCCCCTTTGTATCTTTTTGGCGGGAGTTTCTCGTCATATGCAACATGAGTTGCCTTCGGCGAGAAGCTCTCGCCAAACCTTTGACAAGAGGTACTTGTCACTTGATTGAGAGAACTTATCTGAGTAGGTTCGTCGGTTTATTTGCTGAAAGGGATTACGCATGCTCAATGCAATTCTCATGCAGCTCAGAGACACCGCCGTCATTATGGGCATTATTGCTCTTGTCGGCCTCTTGCTGCAGAAGAAGTCCGCTGTGGACATCTTCTCCGGAACTGTGAAGACCATTATTGGCTTCATGATCTTCAACATTGGTTCTAGCGCTATGTCCGCTCAGGTCAACATCTTCAGCGACATGTTTAGTCGTGCATTCGCTGTTAAGGGCGTTGTAACCCAGGTTGAGGTCGCAACTGCTCTTGCACTGAATACCTATGGTACTGAGGTTGCTCTTGTAATGGTCCTTGGCTTCATCATGAACCTTGTGTTTGCCAAGATTACCCCATTCAAGTCCGTCTTCTTGACTGGTCAGCACTTCCTGTACTTCTCCTGCGTTCTCGCACTGGTCTTCATTGCTCTTGGTCTCCCAATGTGGGTCACCATTGTTCTTGGTGGTGTCATCCTCGGCTTCTGCGGTGCTGCGCTACCTTCGTTGTGCCAGCCATTCGTCAACAAGCTTGTTGGTGGAGATTCCATCGCAATCGGCCACTTCAACTGCATCGGTTATGCATTCTCCGGTTACGTTGGAAAGCTCTTTGCTAAGAAGAACGAGGAGGAGGGCGAGAAGGAAGCTAAGGAGCTCCCAGAGTTCTTCAAGCTCTTCAAGGACTTTGTCTTCTCCGTTGCTCTCTTCATGATTGTTCTGTTCTACGTTGTTACTATTGCATGCCTTGTCACCGGTCACTTTAGCGACACCCTTGCAAACAACAAGCCATTCACCAGCTACTTTGGTAACGATATGTGGTGGATTTGGCCATTCCTTGCTGGTCTTCAGTTTGCTGCTGGTATGTCCGTTCTTGTTTACGGCGTCCGTCAGTTCATTGCTGAGATTACCGCTGCATTTGTCGGCATCTCCGAGAAGCTCATTCCAGATGCACGTCCTGCAGTCGACTGCCCTGCAATCTTCCCATTTGCACCAAACGCTGTCATCATCGGCTTCATTGGCTCCTTCCTTGGTGGCCTTGTAGCAATGGCACTTATGGTTGCATTCCACAGCCCAACCATCATGATTCCTGCAGCGGGCATCTGCTTCTTCTCTGGTGGTACTTGTGGTGTTTGTGGTTACGCTTATGGTGGATGGCGCGGTGCTCTTCTTGGCTCCTTCCTGGTTGGTATTTTCCTGACCGCTGGTCCTCTGATTCTCTATCCTGCATTTGCTCAGCTGGGAATTGCAGAGGCATCCTTCCCTAACGTTGACTACAACATCGTTGGTTCTATCATCTACGGCATCGGCTCCCTCTTTGGTCTTGCCTAAGCCTAGATTTTTGTAGTACCTACTCAGCTCTACGGTTTCTTAGGGCGCTCGTGGAAAGCCCGCGGGCGCCCTTTTAAAAGCTTCACAACAAGGAAAAACATGGCAGACGAGAAGAACAACAAAAGTGTTACTGAGTTAGTGCTTGGCGATATGTTTGGCCTCAGCGTTGACAAACAGCCTGCTCCAGAGCTTCCCAAAGATCAGTTAGTTCTAGAAGTTCTTGAAGACAGAACTCGTTTGATGGTTCAGGGAATTCTGTACTTGCTCCTGGCGTTTGGCTCTCTTGCTCTGACTTTTTTCTTTTGGGTTTACGCCAATGTAAGCGGCAATATTTTGGGTCTTGTTGGCGTTATTGCAGGACTCACCATTACTTGGTTTGCGTCACGTGCCATGGGAAAGCGTTTTAGTCGTTTTGCCAGTGGTATTCATGTTATTGATTTTGGTCAGAAACACGTATTTATCTTTGCAAAATCCGACAAGAGAAAAGCACTTGTCGTTCCTTATACCAAGATTAAAAGCTACAAACTCATCCGACAGGGCAAAGCACTGCGCCTGCTTTTTGAAGGTGCTTGGGTAAGCCATCCTTCAGGATTTGAATTTGTAGACATCAACCGTCCTTTTATGGCCTCCACTCTTGATGAAATTCAGGGGCAGATTGAGCAACTTATGGCTCAGCACAAGGTCAAAGAGACGCGTTAATTCATTGCGTAGTAAGTGTCTTTGAGCTTGGACTCACAGACAGATAAGGAGTTGTAATGGCAACTGAAAAAGAGCGGGTTCAGGAGTTTCTCTCCATTGTGGGAAAGTCGCTTCATCAGTATGTAGAGAGCATCGATTTTGACGCACTCTCTGCAGCTAAAAAACTTATTTTAGACGCAGAGGCAAAGGGCGGCCGCCTGCACGTAACCGGTATTGGTAAGCCAGGTCACGTTTCTGGTTATGCTGCATCGCTCTTCTCGTCAACCGGAACTCCAACCTATGAGCTCCACGGTACCGAGTGCGTTCACGGATCTGCTGGTCAGACTTGTACTGGCGACGTTGTTATTGCTATTTCCAACTCTGGCGAGACGGGCGAGCTCAAGGCCACAGTTACCTGCCTTAAGAACGTTGGCGTGCACATTATTGCACTGACCGGCAATCCAAACTCTTGGCTGGCAAACGAGGCAGAGGTTGCTCTCATTGCAGGCGTTGAGCAGGAGGGCGATTCTATGAACAAGCCTCCACGCGCCTCTATCCTGGCAGAGATCATGGAGCTCCAGTGTCTCTCCATCCTGCTCCAGAACGAGTACGGCCTTAATCCAGAGCAGTACGTTAAGTGGCATCCAGGCGGAGCTCTTGGCGCATCTATTCGCGAGGGCAAATAACCCCAGGTAAACACTGTAAAGCATACAGAGGAGTTTGCATGTCAACTTTTAAGGGCGTTATTGTCCCTATGGTTACGCCGTTTAACCGCGATGAAGAGCAGTCTATTAACTACGAAGCCGCTGAGCAGCTTCTGGAAAAGCTCATCTCTGAGGGCGTAGACGGCATCTTCACGTTTGGCTCCAACGGTGAGTTCCACGTTTGTAACCCTGACGAGAAGATCAAGTTCTCCAAGTTTATTATCGAGAAAACCGCAGGTCGTCTTCCTGTTTACGTAGGAACCGGTGCATGCTCAACAAAAGAGGCTCTCTACATGAGCCGTGAAGCAGAGGCAATTGGTGCCGATGCACTTTCCGTTATCAACCCTTACTTCCTGGGCATTTCTGACCAGCAGCTGGTTGAGTACTTCAAGACAGTTGCCGCAAGCGTCAAGATTCCTGTCCTTCTGTATAACATTCCTAAGGGAACCGGTAAAAACATCTCTAAAGAGGCTGTTAAGCAGCTGGTAACCATTGAAAACATCAAGGGTATTAAGGACAGCTCCGGCAACATTGATAACCTTAAGGATTATCTGGACGCTGCCGCTGGTCACGACGTTGATGTGCTTGTAGGCTCTGACGGAAAGATTTCTGAGGCTCACGCCCTTGGAGCTCAGGGCACTATTGCAGGTACCGCAAACCTTATTACCAAGGTTGTTGTTGACCTTTGGAAGGCTCTTGAGGCTGGAAATGTAGAGGAAGCAGCTCGCCTTCAGGCAGAGATTGAGCCAATCCGCGACATCCTGCACCTTGGAAGCACACCTCAGACCCTCAAGCGCTCTCTTGAGCTAGCTGGATATCCTGTTGGCCCTGCTCGTTTCCCTGTTACCGAGGTTGCAGAGGGCGTTGACGAGAAGATCTATGCAATGCTTGACCATTACGGAATTGCTCATAACTAAGTATCAAAAATGACGGGTTTCTCGCCAGCTCAATAGGGTAGTGCGAGATACGTTTACAAGGAGATGTTGTATATGAAGATGCAGAAAGCTGCTGTTTCTCAGGCGCTGGTTGATACCTGTGCGTTTGCAGTTGTTCGCGTCCCAACTGTTGAGCGTGGTATTGAAATTGCTGAGGGCCTTGTAGAGGGTGGCGTTCATGCAATGGAGATTAGCTACACCCTGCCAAATGCAGGCGAGGTTATTGCTGCAATTAGAGAGCGTCTTGGTGACAAGATGATTGTTGGTGCAGGTACTGTAATGGAGCCAACAACTGCTCGTCTTGCTATTATGGCTGGCGCACAGTTCATTGTTGCTAACTGCGGCTCTGACGAGGTTGCTCGTATGTGCAACCTGTATCAGATTCCTTATGCACCTGGCTGCACTACTATGACTGAGGCAAATCATAGCCTTGAGATGGGCGCTGCCTTTATTAAGTGCTTCCCAATCTCTAATGTCTACGGCCCTGAACTGGTCAATCTTTTTAAGACCCCAACTCCTTGGATGCCTTTGATGGCTTCTGGCGGCATTAACCTTGATAACCTTGCTGAGTGGCTTGAGCGCGGCGTTGATTGCTGCGGCATGGGAAGCCTGCTCACCAAGGGTTCAAAAGAGGAGATTGCAGCTAATGCAGCCAAGGTTCGTGCCATCATTGACGAGACACGCGCAAAGATGCAGATTGCGTAACAGGTGTAGAACTAACTTACAGGTGGCGTATAACTAACGCTCAACAGCGTTTTTCTCGCGATTTTTAGACCGTCTCTTCAGTAGAGAAGAGGCGGTTTTTCTGTGGATGAACTGCGTGACGTATAACATACCTGCACTTTTGGTAAAATAAATTCTGTATCTGTCTCTTCGGAGTAAGAAAAGGAGCAACTGTGGCTAATCATTTTCGCACTGATGAGCAACAGGAGTCCTCGTTTGATGACCGTTTTGGGGTAATTTCTCAGGATGATCTGAACCAGCTTGACCAGCAAGATGTTGTGGCTGATCAAGTTGAAATCCAGGACTTTTCTGCTGATGTGCCAGTGGCCCAGGCTGCTGAACCTGTAACAACTGTATCTGATCCATTTGCTTCAGGAGTAGAGCCTGTACACGTGGTAACTGCTGAGCAGCAAAATAACCCTGAGCAGGCGCCTCTTGATCGCGCAAAGTTCTTTGCTGATCTTGCCCAAGACGCACCTCAGGTTGAGCGCACTGGTACTCCTACCATCTCTTTTAAGGGTGCCTCGCTTGTGTATCCATCACAGCCAAACCGCCCAGCACTGGATAACATCAGCGCTGATATCTACCCAGGCGAGTTTGTCTTTGTAGTTGGACACTCTGGTTCCGGTAAGTCATCTCTCTTGCGCCTTATTACGCGCGAGCAGAAGGCAACTCACGGACAGGTTATTGTTGCTGGTCAGGACCTTACGCGCATGCGTAACTCCAAGGTTCCGTATCTGCGTCGCCAGATTGGTACCGTCTTCCAGGACTTTAAGCTTCTGCCCGATAAGACCGTCTATGAGAACGTTTCCTTTGCACTTGAGTGCATTGGCAAGCCTCGTTCTGTTATTAAGGTGCAGGTTCCTGAGGTTCTGCGTCTGGTAGGCCTTGGCCAGAAGATGGACGCTTACCCAGATCAGCTTTCTGGTGGTGAGCAGCAGCGTGTTTCCGTTGCTCGTGCAATGGTTAACCGCCCACCACTGCTTATCTGCGACGAGCCTACGGGTAACTTGGACCCAGCAATTTCTCTGGGTATCATGAAGCTTCTTGACCGCATTAACCGTGCGGGCACTACGGTTGTAATGGCAACACACGATCGCGAGATGGTTGACTCTATGCGCAAGCGCGTTATTGCTCTTGAGGCTGGTCATATTGTCCGCGACCAGGAGAAGGGAGGCTATGGCTACTATGGGGCTCTCTAATTTTGGATACTCTCTGCGTGAGGCCGGAAGCCACTTTAGAAGGAACTGGTCTACCGCTCTTGGTGCAATCGTAACCATCTTCTTGTCACTGTTCATCATCGGCTTGTTTATTCTTGGCTCCGCTCTTATCGAGAACATGGTAGGAAGTGTCGAGAATCGCGTTACTATCCAGGCATTTCTTTCTGATGATGCAGATCAGTCTGCAGTAACTGCTTTCCAGCAAGAGGTTCAGAGCTGGGATACGGTTGAGTCCGTAACCTATAAGAGCAAAGATCAGGCTCTTGAGGAGTATCGCACTACCATGAGCTACCGCAATGCTTCCGATGCGGTTTCTGCTCTTGATGGTCAGAATCCTATTCCTGCATCTCTTGTGATTAAGCTCAAGGACCCTAAGGATGTTCAAGACGTTGCCCAGCGCATTGCCTCTTCATCATCTTTTGCAGCAATTGCTGATAATAAGAGCAATCCATCTGGTGATGTTCAGTATGGTCGCGAGACCGTTGAGCGTCTGTTCAGCGTAACAGCATACATTCGTATCGGCGCTATCGGCCTTGTTGGACTTCTGGTGTTTGTTGCCTTTGTCTTTATTAACAACACCATTCGCCTTGCTATTAATGCTCGCCGTCGTGAGATTGCAATCATGCGTCTGGTCGGTGCATCTAACGGCTTTATTCGCGGACCATTCCTTATGGAAGGTGTGCTTGAGGCACTTATCGGCGCTCTTCTCGCCATTGCTGTTTTGGTTGTTGGAGCCCACATGCTTCTTCCTGTAATGGCAGAGAGCATGACCTTCTTGACCTTTGCTATTCCAACAACGGTCATGCTGGGCATGAGCGGCCTTTTGCTGCTCCTTGGCCTGCTGCTGGGACTCTTTGGTTCTGCTATTGCTATGGGCCGCTACCTGAAGGCATAGCAACTGAGCAACCTGGTACTTCAATTGTCAAAGTGAAGTATCAATTAAGAAAGTTTTTTGCATAAAGATTGCAAGGTAAGACCTCGTGAAAACCGTTCACGGGGTCTTTTTACGTTGAACGGTATTTACCAATTTGCAGGTAGGATGATATTTTTAAGGGTGAATTATTAGGCCACGTACTTGAATGGGGGCCAAGTATGGAGACCAACCTGCACAAATTCCAGGCTTTTACTTCCGCGGCGTATCACAGTAGCTTTACGGTGGCGGCAGAAGAGCTGGGATGCACTCAGTCGTCTATTAGTCGCATGGTGGCAAGTCTAGAAAAAGAATGGGATGTCCGCTTGTTTAACAGACATGGCGGCTATGTAAGTCTGACTCCTGAGGGAAAGACGCTTTTGCCTGTTGCAGAAGAGGTGTGCCAGGCATACAGCAAGTTGAGCAATCAAGTGAATCGCGTCAGCGCCATTGAGATGGGCGATCTTGTTATCGCAGCGCCTTCGAGCTTTCTTTCACGAGCACTGCCAGGTCATTTGAAGAAGTACATGACCGATCATCCAAACATCAAAGTTGAAGTTATTGAGTGTACGTATGGAGAAGCCCTGCGTCTTATTAGCAAGGGTAAGGTGGATATTAGTTTTACTATGACTCGCGCAACTGAGCAGGGATTTACTTCAACTTTATTTGATCATGATGAGGTTATTGTTGTTTCTCAAAAGGGACATTACGAGAAGGACCTTGAGACAATTCCTGTTAAGCGTCTTATTGAAGAACCCTTTATTGTTGATATTGAGACAGCTCCTCTGCTTCAGAAGCAGCTCAAAAACGCACGTATGACATTTGCATCATCGGATTCATTCACCATTATGTCCATGGTAGAGTCGGGTCTTGGTGTAAGTTTGTTGCCACTTGAGGCAACAAAAGGTACAAATTTTGATATTGATGTACATCATCTAGAAACTCCCGTACATCGTAATGTCTTTATTACACATCGTGTAAAAGGCGAGATGTCGCGCACTACAGAAGAGTTTTTAAAGTATTTGGGTTAAAGATTGATACATAGTTGTGTACGTTAACTATTTGAAAATTGCATAACTGTTATTAGATTTTGGTAAAGATGTAAAAAGATTTAACTACCGCTCGCGGTTGTAGCTTTCACGCTTACGGGTTTATCTGACGCTCAGAGGGCGCTACTTCTTTTTTCAAATGGCTTCGGGTGCAAACATAGTCTCATCAAGTTCTTCGTCCGAGTAATTACGGGAAGGAGTGGGACATGGCAGAAAATGCCGAGGCACCTGAGATGCAAAAGTCGTTGAGTCTATTCAACTTCTTTACCATCGGATTTGGTGCGATCATTGGTACCGGATGGGTGCTCCTGGTAGGCGACTGGATGGTTCTTGGTGGAGGACCATTCCCCGCGATGATCGCATTCGCAATTGGCGCAATTTTCCTTGTACCAATTGGATGTGTTTTTG
>CAUTGQ010000020.1:0-12878 GCA_963538075.1 uncultured Atopobiaceae bacterium | reverse complement strand
GCACTTCTTTTAAACACCTGAAATGCTTGCTTACACCACTTTTCGGGACACGACCGGTTTTTTACCTTTTTGGGACCAAAATCGTCTTGAAAACACCGATCCTGCAATTTTTAGCCAAATTAACGTGCAAACTCATCATTGGGGTCACCATTTTGAGGCGCTACGACCTTCCGATGAGTCACTTCAAGCTGCGCAAGCAAAAGAGCCGCTGGCGTCAGCGGCTCTTTTGCACTTTTTCTCAGGTGAGACAGACTACTTGGTGCTTGAAGAATTGTCGGATGTACCTGTGGTGTTAGTAGTACCTGTGGTACCTGTGGTTCCTGTTGTGCCAGTAGTGGTGTTCTTCTTTGTTGAAGAGTCACCACCAACGATTCCGCCAAGCACGCGAACTGGTGTAAATGACGTTGCAATCTGGTCACGCAATTCTTTTTGAATGGTGTCGTTTGCACCAGTAATGACCATGGTGATGTTTACGCCATCAGAGGATTGCGTCTTTGAGAACGTAAAGGTAAAGATAGGTGTTGCGTCTCCACCAGGCTTAAGGAATCCAAAGAGCTGAGATTTCTGCAGCTCACCCTGGTCGTTTCTATGAACGCTAACGTGATAGACAACGGTATTGATTCGTGGGTTGAGCAGCGCGTTAATAGCAAATGCCTGAGCCTGAACACTGGATCCCGCATAGCATTCAAGCACGTCTTTTGAGGTGGTATCAGTAACCGTTACTTCAACGCGACCAGTGTTCTCGTCAGCTTCCTGAACCGAGAAATCCTCAGGGAACTGCGTAAATCCATTACCCCACTCAACGCCTCCACGCAATGCGGATGCAACAGATCGTACCGTGACTGATTCAGTTAAATTTGCTGTGTTTGCTCGACGAATAACACCGCAAGAAACCTGCATAAGAACAACAATTACCAGGAAAATCAGGACAAAAAGGACTGCTGTCTTTGTAATGACCTTCTCGATATTTGAGCCCGAAGGATCAGATCCCGAGAGCGGGTCAACGTCTACCGCTGCAGCTCCGCCCTGCCTGCGAGCACGCTCTAAAGCTGCGCGCTCCTCGTTAGGATGACCTGTCTCGTCTACCTTGGTAAACAACTCTTCAGCTGCGTCAGCGTCAAGCGCGCCCTTCTGGCGGCGCGCGAAGCGTGAACGTTCTGCATCATCTTTAGCCATGTAGCTCTCTCATTCAACCTGCATAAACACGCTTTCAAGGCGTGCAATGCGTTGACTTTTGATCTTTGGTTACGAGCCGTCGGTTTGCAAACTGCAAGCTGCAAACCGCGTTTCGCAAAGCACCTAATGCTCTATTTTACCGCCTTGCGAGATTTGGCGCACCGCCAAACTGCATTTGGTAGTAATGAGCGTAGATTCCGCCCTTTTCTAGCA
The DNA here is from genome assembly GCA_963538075.1 of uncultured Atopobiaceae bacterium. Taxonomy (GTDB): domain Bacteria; phylum Actinomycetota; class Coriobacteriia; order Coriobacteriales; family Atopobiaceae; genus Lancefieldella. The sequence goes on along the minus strand of CAUTGQ010000020.1, from coordinate 11,489 downwards.
GCTCATCGTGGGTTCCGCGCTCAACTGCACGACCGTGGTTGATAGTAATAATCTCATCTGCGCCCATAATTGTCGAAAGTCGATGGGCAATGACCAGCGTGGTCCTATTCTTTGCCAGTTCAGAAAGGGATTCCTGTACCGCACGCTCGGACTCGTTATCCAAAGCAGAAGTAGCCTCATCTAGGATGAGCAGCGGAGGGTTCTTGAGGAACACGCGCGCAATGGAAATGCGCTGCTTCTGTCCACCGGAAAGCCTTGTTCCACGCTGTCCAACCTGCGTGTCATATCCGTCAGGCAACGACTCAATAAACTCGGCGATGTTCGCTCGCTGTGCGGCAAGCGCAATATCGGCCGCGGAAGCCTCAGGGCAACCGTATGCAATGTTCTCTGCGATAGTGCCGTCAAAGAGATACACGTCCTGCTGGACCATGCCAATTGCCGAGCGCAAACTATGCTGCGTAACGGAGCGAATGTCCTGGCCGTCAATGGTGATGCTTCCGCTTGTAACATCATAGAAGCGTGGCAATAAAGCGCAGGTAGTAGACTTGCCTCCACCTGAAGGTCCAACCAGCGCAACGGTTTTTCCACTCTCAATATGAAGATTCAAGCCGTCGATAACGTCTTCGGCGTTGTTGTAAGAGAAATGAACATCCTGGTAGATGATATCGCCAGCGGTAATCTGAATGTCGTGAGCATCAGGTGCATCCTGAATGTCCGGCTGAGTCTCAAGAATTTCCGAGAAACGCTTAAAGCCCGCAAGACCCTTCTGGAACGTCTCGGTAAAGTTCAGAATGTTCATGATTGGCGTGGTAAACAGCGAGATGTAGAGCGCATACGTAGCCAGGTCAATGGCTTGCATCTGACCCTGAGCAATCATCCAACCGCCCAAAACCAACACAACAGTGTTCAAAACGCCCATCATGCCAGAAATAGCAGCCTGATACCTGCCCATTGCGTGGTACATGTTGGCTTTGGAATCCAAGTATGCGGAGTTGCTTGCCCTAAATTTCTTGCGCTCGTGATCTTCTGCCGCAAAACCCTTAACCACGCGAATACCAGAAAGTGAGTCTTCTAGCTGGGTATTTACGTCGGAAATGCGCATGCGGTTCTCTTTAAAAATACCGCGCATGTGCATGTTGGCAAAGAAGTTGAACACCACTAACGCAGCAGCGATTCCAGCAAGCACCAGCGTAAGAGGTATGTTAATAAAAGCTAGAATGACAAAAGAGCCAGCAATCTCAAGCAGGCCAATAATCAGGTACTCGGGGCCGTGGTGCGCCGTCTCGGAAATGTCAAACAAGTCAGATACCAGGCGACTCATCAAGTCACCCGTCTTGTGACGGTCGTAATACGAGAAACTCATGCGCTCGTAGGCGTCAAACAGGTCTTCTCGCATCTTACTTTCCATGCGGGCACCCATGATGTGTCCCCAGCTAATAACAAAGTAGCGGCACAGAAAGTGGACAAAATACATCACGACAAGGCCGACGGCAATAAATACCAGGCTGCCGAGAATGGCGTCTTTACCCTGCGTAAACAGCCCCTTTGTGAGCGATCGCAGAATTTGAGGGAACGCCAGCTCGATGCAAGCCAAAATGATGGCGCAGATAGTGTCCAGAATGAACAGGTGCTTTTGCGGGGCGTAATAAGAAAGAAAACTGGCAAACAGCGATTTGCGATGTTTGCCAGGGGCGTTGTTACCAGGTACAGGGCGAGAAGAACGATCAGACATGCGTAATTACTCCATAGGCAATCGGTGTGAAATTGAATCGCAGATAAGAGCTCCAATGATAGTCTTTGCATCCTCGATTTTGCCGTCGAGAACAGCATCTACCAGCTCAGATAATGGAACAAGATCAACGTTAATAAATTCGTCAGCATCTGGGTCTGATCCCTCAAAGGTCAGCTCAGTTGCCATGTAGAGATGAATAAGCTCGTCGGTAAAGCCATCGGAAGTAGCAGTGGTGGTGAGAAAAGCCATCTTCCCCGCCTTCATTCCTGTCTCTTCCAGCAGCTCACGATGGGCACAATCCAGAGGGTCCTCACCTGGGTCAAGCTTTCCCGCAGGTAGCTCAACTGTTACACGACCAAGCGCAGTTCGATACTGACGAACCAGGCAAATTCTTCCCTCATCAGTCAGCGCAACAATAGCCACAGCTCCTGGATGACGCACAACATCGCGAAGAGCAGTACGTCCATCAGGGAGAGAAACGCGAAGACGATTCACGTCAAAAATGCGACCAACCCAAACGGTATCTTCAGAGAGAGGCTTTTCTTCCAGAGAAGCGTCGCGTGCATCTTCTGTACCTGCGACAAAGCTGCGTTTTTGTGGCTCACCTGAATGATGATAGGCGGCATCACCCACAGCAACACGCTCTCCATCATAAGTAAGCGAATTAACCGCTGAGTGCAAATCATTACGAGCAGAGTCAAATACCTCTGGAGTTACCTGCATGTCAGCGTCGAGAATCTCTGGCTCAGTAGACTGCATGTCATCAAACACGTCGTTAAACTGAGCGCTGGTCTGATTGCTGTTCCAAGCGCCGTCCTGCACGTTGGTTTTCTCGTCATTTTGATTTGCCATAGCCACTAACCTCAATTATTTTTCTGGACGACCTTGAAGAGCCTTGAGTCCAATATCGTGCCTGAGCTGCTTACCTTCAAAGTTGATCAGATCACAGGCCTCGTATGCACGAGCGCGCGCCTCCTCAAAAGTTGGAGCAAGCGCAGTAACGTTGAGCACGCGACCGCCAGCGGTAACAATCTTTCCGTCTGCAGTCTGGGCAGTTCCTGCATGATAGACAGAGACGCCTTCGAGCTGCTGAGCAGCCTCGATGCCGGTAATCTCCTTGCCCTTCTCGTAAAAGCCTGGATATCCAGCGCTTGCCAGAACAACAGAAACAGCAACTGTATCGGACCAGGAAACCTGCTGATGACGGAGGGTGCCGTTGTCACAAGCCATCAAAATTGAAACCAAGTCTCCCTCAAGACGAGGCAGAACTACCTGAGTTTCTGGATCGCCAAAGCGAGCGTTGAACTCAAGAACCTTAGGACCATCTTTGGTCAGCATAAATCCGCCGTAAAGGCAGCCCGAATAGTTAATGCCCTCTTTTTTGAGCTGGTCAACAACGCGCTGCTCAATGGCAATCATCTGAGAAAGCTCTTCGTCAGTCACAAAAGGAACAGGAGAATAGACGCCCATGCCACCAGTGTTGGGGCCTTTGTCGTCGTCGTAAGCGCGCTTGTGATCCTGTGCTGTTGCCAGGGGAACAACGTACGTTCCATCAGTCAACGCAAGCAGCGAGCACTCTGGGCCTTCAAGGAACTCCTCGACAACAACGGTTGCTCCCGCATCACCAAAATGGCCGGAGAAGCACTCGCGAACACCCTCAAGAGCCTGCTCAAGCTCAGTTGCAACGATAACGCCCTTACCTGCGGCAAGACCGTCTGCTTTAACAACTACAGGAGCGCCAATCTGGTTAACATACGCCTCACAAGACGCTTGATCGGTAAAAGACTTCCATGCAGCAGTTGGAACGTTTGCTCGCTCCATAACGCCCTTGGCAAACGCCTTTGAGCCTTCCATCTGGGCTGCATTCTGGTTAGGACCAAAGCATGCAATACCAGCTTGACGAACAGCATCTGCAACACCCACAACAAGAGGCGCCTCGGGGCCAATAACTACCAGGCCAATGCCCTTTTCCTTGGCAAACGCGACAACATCATCAGGATTGTTTTGATCAATAGGAGCAACTTCTGCCTGAGCAGCCATGCCACCATTACCTGGAGCAACGTAAATTTTTCCTGCGCGCGGAGACTCCTGTAGCTTTGTCAGGAGCGCATGCTCGCGACCGCCTGCGCCAAGCAACAAAATATCAACGGTGTCATTCATAAGTACTCCAGCCTTCTGATACAACGCCTTTGGGATACAAGCAACGCCAACAGAACCTTCTCCCAGGCTCTTTTTAAACTCGGGAGAAACAAGTCTTTCTGCAATACATTCTGCATCATATTCATTAGTTTTAAGTGGCTTTTTGAGATGCTTTTGTATGCGTTTCTCGCCACTTGAAATTACTACATATTTGAGCTCGCCACGCTTTACAAAACACGCGCTCATAAGGCGAGAAATTCTTGCTGCTAGATCGGTAAAATCTGATGAGCGAGCCACTTCTGTACATTTTCCACCAACCAAACGATACAGATACATATCGTTTGAGATGCGCCTATGCAAACGCTCAAGTCGAAGTCGCAACGAAAGCCTGGGGCGTTTGTCCTTGCTTTTATGCAAAGCAACCTTATTCATTGCGATATACATTGTGGCAACTACCTCGGCAAGTTCGTGTGCATATGCGCAGGTTGCCTCAAAAGAAGCCCCGGATGCTCTTGCTACACTTAAGCGCTCAAGCATGATTCCCATGGCGGTAGGCATATTTCCACTATCTACCAGGCAAATTGAGCTTGAGATATCCGGATTGTTCTGACAAGCCTTTTTTGCCGTAGGAAGCGAATCAGAGAAATCTCCCCACACATGGAGCGAGAGGATCTTTTGTGCTCCGGACTCAAAAATACCCCGATAGAACTCGCCCACCTGGTTAGCATCTGAGCTTAGAGCTCCAGGTATTACAAAAACCCCCAGGGCTTCAAGCTGGGAAGCTTCAAGCCCACAGGGGTTATCGCAAACTATTGCAAAAGTCGAGCAGTCCGAAGACGCCACGGGTTACCTCCAGTAGCGGTCGATTGTCTGCTCGCGATCTGGACCAACGGTGATGATAGAAACGCGTACACCAGCAAGCTGCTCCAGGAAGTCAATGTAGTCCTTAGCCTCACGAGGCAGCTGGTAGAAGTTGCGAACATTGGAGATATCGCACTTCCAGCCAGGAAGAGTCTCATACACAGGCTTTGCGTGATAGAAGACGCTCTGGTGCTCTGGAACGGTCTTGTAAATCTTGCCGTCGCACTCATAAGCAACGCAGACCTTAATCTCGTCAAGGCAACCAAGGACGTCAAGCTTAGTGATTGCAAGGTCAGTGAGGCCATTGATGCGAGCTGCGTAGTTAACAACTACAGCGTCATACCAACCACAGCGGCGCTTACGACCAGTTGTTACACCGTACTCATGGCCAACTTCGCCGAGAAGATCGCCTGTCTCGTCAAAGAGCTCTGTTGGGAATGGACCAGAGCCAACGCGTGTGAGGTATGCCTTTGCAATGCCCAGGACGCGGTCAATGTTGGTTGGACCAACGCCAGAACCAGTTACTGCGCCACCAGCGGTGCAGCTAGAAGAGGTAACAAATGGATAGGTGCCGTGGTCAATATCAAGCATGGTTGCCTGAGCACCCTCGAAGAGAATGTTCTTACCAGCCTCAAGCTCTTCGTTGAGGAAGAGAGAAGACTCAACAATGTAAGGACGAATGCGATCTGCATAAGGCAGGTAGGTCTCGCAAATTTGGTCAACGGTATAGGTTGGAAGACCATACACAAGGCTCAAGATTGGATTGGTGTACTCAAGTGCAGCTTCAAGCTTCTTGCGGAAGATCTTCTCGTCAAGCATGTCCTGAATACGCAGGCCAGTGCGGTTCATCTTGTCCATATACGTTGGGCCGACACCACGCTTGGTGGTGCCGATGAGGTTCTTGCCCAGCTTTTTCTCGTGTACGCCATCAAGATCTTTGTGATAAGGCATAACAATGTGAGCGTTGCCGGAAATCTTAAGAAGATCGCAGGAAATACCCTTACTCTCCAGCATGTCAATCTCGCCGAGAAGAACCTCTGGATCAACAATGCAGCCATTGCCAATAACTGGATAGGTATTCTCATACATAACGCCAGATGGAACCTGGTGAAGTGCAAGCTTTGTGTCTCCAGCAATTACCGTGTGGCCTGCATTTGCACCACCTGCGTAACGGCAAACAACGTCAAAATCTCCGGAAATGAGGTCGGTAACCTTACCCTTACCCTCGTCTCCCCACTGAGCACCAACAAGTACGGAAGCTGGCATAAGTTCTCCCCTATCGCAGCTATCTACAAACACGACCATTACATGACGGTTGCAACCTCTTTAGGGGTTGCTTCATAAGTATAGCTAATACCGCTAGCAAAAGCACAGAAGCGCAGAGGTTTTGTCACACATAAGAAACGATTAGTGTGCAGGGTTTGTCATTGCGGCGTACTGAGCGGCTTCACTTTCTGAGTAATTATTTCCCTGGTAGATCTCAACAAACTTGGTAGACGTTGGCATAAACATGACAGGAACATCCCTCAGAGCACCTGCACGGTTCTTTGCAACAATGATGTTAGTAACGTCTTTATCAGGACGGTCATCGCGCGCGGCTTCTTCATCGCTCAGCGAGCGGTCAAGAAGCAAAACAATATCTGCATCCTGCTCGATAGCACCGGATTCACGCAGGTCAGAGAGCTGTGGACGCTTGCCGTTTCTGTTCTCAAGCGTACGATTGAGCTGGGAGAGTGCAATAACAGGTGCCTTGAGGTCTTTAGCCATAATCTTAATGCCACGAGACATCTCAGAAACCTCAGTTGCACGACTGTCCGCACGGCCCTTCTCGGCTGGTGGAGAAAGCAGCTGGAGGTAGTCGATGATAATGACGCCCTTCTCGGCCTTATTAAGCATTCTGCGGGCTTTTGCGCGGATTTCTGTGACTGTTGTGCCCGGAGTATCGTCAACGATGATTTTAAGGCGAGAAATGCGCTCTGCTGCCTCCAGAAGGGTAGACCACTGCTCATTTCTGATGTTGGAAGAACGGATAGTCTGCAAATCAACCTTTGATTCAGAAGCCAACAGCCTCTGCGCAATCTCAATCTTGCTCATCTCAAGCGAGAAGAGCGCAACAGTTGCACCGGATACTGCAGCGTTATAAGCCATGCTGAGAGCAAAAGAAGTCTTACCAACACCAGGACGAGCGCCGATAACAACCATCTGACCAGGACGAAGACCTTGAAAGAGGTTATCTAGGGTTGCAAATCCAGTTTGGACACCCAACTCCGACGCATCTTTACCAGCATTTTGCTGAAGCTCTTCAAAGAGATCAGTCATAATGTCTTCAATGCCCTGCTCGGACTGCTGAACATCTCTGTTGGTCACATCAAAAATGAGCTTCTCTGCCTGGTCAACTACTTCTTTTGTATCTTCTGGAGCGTTGTAGGCAAGCGCAGAAATCTTTGCAGAAGCACTAATCATCTTTCTGAGCGTAGTGTCACGATGCAGCATAACTGCGTGGTTTTCCCAACCAACCATAGCAAGTGGGTTATTTCCAAGCTCTGCTAAACGAACAGCTCCACCAGCGCGCTCAAACTTGCCGTTACTCTTAAGGTGGTCTGCAAGCGAAATGACGTCTACCGGCTTGTTATTGTCAAACAGGGACTTAATTGCCTCAAAAATAATTTGATTGGATGGAATATAGAAATCCTCGGAAGAAAGCCTAATAAGGCATTCTCCTCTGATTTCTTCCGAAAGAATCATTGCAGAAAGAATGGAAAACTCGGCATCAGAATCTTGTGGCATAGAGGCGTTCTCTAGGGCCGTCAATTGCGTAGGATTCATCTCAAACGAGTCTTGTGCCATCGTCTTTTCCAATCATGTTTTTTGGGAATGAATCTGAATAGTAGTGTACTTTTCAAAAAAATAAAGAGTCATTTTGGCTTGCAAAATTCGAAAAGTTAAGTCTTCAACACGATTTTCCAAAACTCGCATACCCTGAGCGGGATTTCCTTGAGTTTTCAACGTTTTCAACATTTTTTGGACTTTTTTCGACACGTGGTATTTTCTACACAATTGCTTATCTGCAGTTATACAAATCAAATTACAATTCCGCAGGTTAAGTGAATATGTTTTACATAACATTTTGAATAACCGCAGGTAGAGTATAAGAAAATATACTGTTCTATCTACACATAAAAAGACCACCCCTTTGTTATGTTTCACAAAGGGGTGGTTCGAACAAACATTCCATTCTTTTCAGATGGCTGAGCTTTTTATAAAAGCTTACAAATCTGTAGAAAACTGCAGAAATTGTATAAACCACCAAAAAATGCAGGAGAACAGTGTTTTATGCATGCATAAAACTACTCTGCGGACTCAACCTCAACCTCGACGGTTGCCTCAGCGGCGACCTCCTCGGTCTCCTCCTCTGCAGGAGCAGCATCGTCCTCGCCAACAAGAACAACGACGGTAGCGGTAATGTCACGGTAAAGCTCAATAGTGACATTGTGGCGACCAGCGGTCTTGATAGCAGCGCTACGAGCAATGCGCTTACGATCAACGGTGACGTTGAGCTGTGCCTCGATTGCGTCAGCAATCTGAGCGGTGGTGACGGAGCCAAAGAGCTGGCCCTCCTCGCCAATGCGAGCGTCAACAGTTACGAGCTTGCCATCAAGAGCTGCCTTGGTAGCATTTGCGTCAGCAATACGCTGCTCTTCGCGCTTAGCGATATTGTGACGACGCTCCTCAAGCTGCTTGATGTTACCCGGTGTAGCAGGCTGGGCAATCTTGTTGGGGAACAGGAAGTTCTCCGCATAACCCTGTGCGACCTCTACGATGTCGCCTTCGCCGCCCTTACCGCGAAGCTCGCCCAAGAGAATAACTTTCATGGGAAACTCCTTTGATGAGTCGATGGTATCGACTAGTTGTTGTTTATCGTGGACTCTGAATCCTGGCTTCCTGAGCGATTAAGCTTTCGGAAGTTTACCCAGGCGTCAATAAGTCCTACGAGAGCCATAACGCCTAACTGAACTTCTAACATGCCTGCCAATACAAACAGTGACAGAGAAAGTGCTGGCGAGAAGTGCTTCTCGCGCACAAACCATGTGAGCACTGCAAGGCCCTGAAGAGCAAACACAACTCTAAGAGCCATAAACACATTCAACGTAATAAGCTGAAGTATGTCTTGTGCAGACAAAATGGTGCTTGAGAGTGCATACACAAACAAGTTGGCCACGGTAAGAACACACATCCAAAATGGAACGTCCATCAGCTGGAACTGTGGTAATTTCTGTGGGTCTCTTGTCAGTGCTTTATACACTGTTCGAGCTCCAAAACGCGCAATTACAAAATATAAAAGCGCCATGCCGGTATAGCTGGTTGGCCAAAAGAGCATAAAGAGTGCCTTTGCTGTTGAAAGACCTTCTTGAATCTCTGGAGAAGCACCTGAGACCTGCGAGGCGTATTGATTAAATACGTTCTGAGCAAGCTCGGGAAGAGTTGTTCCTGCCATTGCGGCAAAGAACGCATCATATCCCAGAAGTGCCAAAGCCGTTGCTCCTACAAGAAGAGATCCAACACCAACGGTGAGTTTCTCTGTTGCAAAAGCGTAGCCAACTCCAAGAGCAAGTGTACAAGCGGTAACTGAAGTTGCCGCCTCCGTTGGTCCCGAGAGCAAATAAGCTGCTACACCCGTAACAAGTACTGAAGTAATAGCAGGACCAAACCATCCGTGCCCTTTTTTGCAATAGACAGCAATTACCATGCCATACGCAACCAAAGCTGCTCCAATAAAAGAAAGGAGCCCGGTAATTACTCCTCCAACAACGCAGAGAACAAAGCCTTGCTTGTAGGTTGGAGCTTCAAACGGACGCGGCTTGCCTCCGTTTTGGTTGCTTGGACCGGCAAAATTCTGTGGGCTACTCTCTGGGCGAGAATACCCTTCAGGTGCCTGAGGAATATTTGAATCCGGTCTATCCATTGCTAACCAACTCTACCTGAAGAACAGATAGGTTATCCGCGACTACGGCCACCGCGGCTGGAAACCACAGGGACGGTGTAGGGCAGAAGTGCCATCTCGCGTGCGCGCTTGATAGCAAGTGCGATGTCGTGCTGGTGCTGCGTGCAGGTGCCAGTGACGCGACGAGGCTTAATCTTGCCACGGTCGGTCATGTACTTACGAAGAAGCTGAGTATCTTTGTAATCGATGAACTCAGTCTCCTCCTTGCAGAACTGGCAATACTTGCGACGCGGCTGGCGCTGGAAATCTTGTTTCTGCTGAGCCATGTCTTTTACCTTTCAGATGACAGTAACGTTTGTGTTGCTGTCTGACGTTTAAAACGGAATATCAGCATCGTAGAACTCCTCGTCTGGCGGAGCCGGAACGGGAGCGGGTGCCTGTGGAGTTGGAGCTGCATAAGATGGTGCACCCTGTGACATAGGGGCTCCACCCTGCTGGTTCCTAGAAAGGAACTCGACCTCATCAACAACAACTTCAAGCTTGCTGCGACGCTGTCCTTCCTTCGTCTCCCAGGAGCTGAAACGAAGTTTGCCTTCAATAGCAACCTTCGAACCCTTGGAGAGGAAGCGGGAAAGTGCTTCAGCACGCTGTCCAAATACTACGCAGTCAACGAAATTGGGAACATCTTCCCACTCACCGGTCTGCTGATTCCTGCGACGATCGTTAACCGCAACGCCGAAGGATAGAATCTGGGTACCGCCTGCTGTGGAGCGAAGCTCCGGGTCACGGGTCAGGTTGCCCGAAATGTTAACCCTGTTAATACTCATAAATCTCACTACCTCTCATCGTGGAATAATTCCACTTTTCCATTACAAGGACTTAGTCCTTATCGACTCGACGCACGATCATGTGACGCTTAACAGCATCATTGATTCGCAGGACTCGATCGAGCTCTGCAATCTGCGTTGGATCTGCATGGAAATTGATGAGGGTATAGTCACCCTCGGTAAGATCGTCGATCTCAAAAGCAAGCTTACGCTTACCCCAGTCCTCGACGCTGTCGACTACTCCACCGTCAGTGGTGATAGCAACGTCAATACGCTTCATTACACCAGCGCGGACTTCCTCGGTGGAAGCTGGGTCAACAAAAAACAGCAGTTCATAGGCCTTCATATTGTCACCTCCTCTGGGCTAATGGCTTCGGGAAGTGAAGGTGCACCCGAAGCAGGAAAGTTCGACCAAGCATCATACCACATAAATGCTCAAATACGAAACTGACCCACAAACTTTCTCACATGCAGTCCACATATAAAGCTTAAATCGGCAATTTGTTTCTTATTTACCTCTAATCTTGCAAATATCTGACGCGAATCTTTCTAAGGCGTGGTCACTCGCGCAATTTTAAAAACATGGGATTGAAAAAGAAAAACGACCATCACACAATCTGCATGATGGCCGTCTCTTTTATATGTGCTCTACTTTACTGAGCTGCAGGTCCCTCAGGATTCTGAGTTGGTGCGTCTGCTGAAGCAGCTGGTGCCTCAGGAGCCTCTGGAGTTGTTGGGATAATTGGCTCAACAACAACAGTCGAAGCAGGTGCAGGCTCTGGAGCTGCGGGAGCGACAGGAACCTCTGGAGCTACAGGTGCTGCTGACGCAACGGGTGCGACTGGTGCCGCAGGAGCCGCAGGAGCAACAGGTGCTGCAGGTGCTGCTGGTGCTGCTGGTGCAGCAGGTGCAGCTGGAGCGACAGGAGCCACTGGAGCAGCAGGTGCTGCTGGTGCTGCTGGAGCAGCAGGAGCCACTGGTGCAGCAG
>CAUTGQ010000019.1:0-13131 GCA_963538075.1 uncultured Atopobiaceae bacterium | reverse complement strand
TGACCTCCAGAAAGCGTATGGGTACGCGCATCAATCAAATCGGCAATGCCACAAAGCTCCAGTGTTTGAGTAGCGCGAGAAATAATCTCTTCTTTTGGCAGTCCAAGATTAGCAGGACCAAAGGCAACCTCATCAAATACCGTTGCACAAACAAGCTGCGCTGTTGGATCTTGGCGAACCATTCCCACAACGGAAGAAATCTGAGTAGACGGCACTACGGTCACTGAATTGCCGTCTACTAAAACCTCTCCAGATAGAGGAAAAAGTGATGCATTACAAAGATTTGCAAGCGTTGACTTGCCTGAACCATTGTGGCCAAGCACAACCGTTCTAGAGCCCGGCTTTAGGGTAAATGAAACGTTATCAAGAGTTAGTGCCATTGGGTGCGGAGATTGGCTCTCAGTGGCTCCCATGGCATCTTCAGAAGCAGAGAAAGTCATGAATTGTGTAGCAGCTAACGTACCGTATGCGAAAGATATGTTTTTGAACTCAATCATGACAACCCTCCTTCATTTGAAAAAGAGGTCCCAGCAAAAAGCCAGGACCTCTTTAGATTCACTTTGACAGAAGTTACTCTGCAGCCTCTTCGGTCTGCTCGGTCTCCTCTGCTGGAGCCTCGGTCTCCTCTTCCTTTACAGGAGCTGGAGCAACCTTGGTTGCCTTAGCCTTCTTGTTAGAAGCCTTTGGCTGAACTGGCTCGGTAACAAGCTCAAGGATAACAACCTCAGAAGCGTCGCCCTTACGAGGACCAAGCTTCATGATACGGGTGTAACCGCCGTTGCGGTCAGCCCACATACCCTGAGCAGCCTTGTCAAATACCTCACGGACAAGCTCTGCGTTACCAACCTTGGCCATAGCAAGACGACGAGCGTGAAGGTCGCCGCGCTTTGCCCAAGTGATGACCTTGTCGACCTCGCCGCGAACTGCCTTAGCGCGGACGTCAAGAGTCTTAATACGATCGTTAGTGAAAAGGGCTTGGATCAGGCTCTTCTTGATGGCCTTGGTGTGGCTAGCATCAGTACCAAGCTTCATGCCCCTCTTCTTATTGTGCCTCATAATTTACATTCTCCTATGCGTGACAAGGCGCGACTAAGCCTTAAGGGACAGGCCCATGCTCTCGAGCTTTTCCTTGACTTCTTCAATAGACTTAACACCAAAGTTTCTGATGTTGAGAAGATCGTTCTCAGAGAAATCAACGAGCTGACGGACAGAGTGAATTCCTGCACGCTTGAGGCAGTTGTAAGAACGGACGGAAAGGTCCAGATCCTCAACCTGCTTCTCAAGCTCGGAATCATCCTCGACGTCTGCCTTAGCAAAAATCGAAGCCTCTTCCTGAGTCTCGTCAAAATCAGTAAGTCCCATGAATGCGCTCATGTGCTGGTTAATGATGTTTGCAGCCTCAACGACAGCCTCGCGAGGGCTGATTGCACCATTGGTCTCAACCTCAAGCACCAGACGATCATAGTCGGTGTGACGGCCAACACGGCAAGGCTCAACAGCCTTAGCGCAGCGGCGAACTGGCGAGAAGATCGAGTCAACGTGAATGAATCCAATTGGATCGCTCTCACGCTCGTTATCCTCGCCGGAAACATAACCGCGACCATTACCAAGGCGAAGTCTCATGGAAAGATGAGCTCCCTCAGCAAGGGTGCAAATGTGCTGAGCTGGGTTAACCAGCTCGTAGCCCATAGGAACATCAAGATCAGCACCAGTGACTTTGCAAGGACCCTCAACAGAGATGGAAGCCTCAGCCTCATCAGAGTTGTTGGTGTTGCGGAAAACTAGGCCCTTAACGTTCAGAACGATGTCAGTAACGTCCTCATAGACGCCTTCAACCGTAGTGAACTCATGCTGAACGCCATCAATCTGGATGGCCTCAACCGCAGCTCCCTCAAGAGAGGAAAGCAGTACGCGGCGGAGGGAGTTGCCAAGCGTGTCACCATAGCCACGCTCTAGCGGCTCTACGCTCACACGAGCGACGTTTGCGCCGATTTCATCTACCGACACGTTTGGTCGGATAAATTCGGACATTGCTACCTCCAAAACGGGTCGGGCTTACTTGGAGTAGAGCTCGACGATCAGCTGTGCGTCAATCTCAAGGTCGATCTGATCGCGGGTTGGAAGCTGAAGAACAGTGCCCTGCAGCTTCTCAATGTCAACCTCAAGCCATGCAGGAACTGCCATGTGCTCGGAGGAAATGAGAGCTTCCTTGATTGGAAGAAGATCCTTTGCCTTGGAAGCAACAGCGATAACATCGCCGCTCTTTACGCGATAAGAAGGAATGTCAACGCGCTGACCGTTAACGGTGATGTGACCGTGACGGACAGTCTGACGAGCCTCTTTACGTGTACGAGCAAAGCCAAGGCGGAAGATGACGTTGTCAAGACGAGTCTCAAGGATGCTCATCAGGTTGTCACCAGTAATGCCTGGGTTCTTCTTAGCCATCTCATAGTAACCGTGGAACTGGTTCTCAAGGACGCCGTAAATGAACTTAGCCTTCTGCTTCTCACGGAGCTGCATACCGTACTCGCTCTCCTGGCGACGACGGCGACGTGGCTCACGGTTAGAAGTCTTATTGATCCCCATCACAACGGGATCGATGCCAAGCTGACGACATCTTTTAAGGACCGGGGTCCTATCAATTGCCATTTGCTTGTCCTTTCGTGCTAGTTGCGACGGCGCTTTTTAGGACGGCAGCCGTTGTGTGCAATAGGTGTCTTATCCTGAATACCCGAAACCTCGAGGCCTGCTGCCTGAAGGGAACGGATTGCGGTCTCGCGACCAGAGCCTGGGCCCTTAACAAAAACAGCTACCTTGTGGAGACCGTGCTCCATTGCTGCCTTTGCTGCTGCCTCTGCTGCAAGCTGTGCAGCAAAAGGAGTGGACTTACGAGAGCCCTTGAAGCCGACGGTACCACCGGACTGCCAGGAAATTACATTACCCTGGGGATCGGAAATAGAGACAATCGTGTTATTGAATGTGCTCTTGATGTGGGCCTGGCCCACTGCAATGTTTTTACGCTCGGAGCGGCGGACGCGTGTAGTGCGAGCGTTCTTTTTCTGTGCCATTAGCTACTCCTCGCCTACTTCTTCTTGCCGCCCACCTGACGCTTCTTACCCTTACGAGTACGAGCGTTAGTGTGGGTACGCTGACCGTGGACAGGGAGGCCCTTGCGGTGACGGAGGCCGCGGTAGCAGCCAATCTCCATCAGGCGGGCAACATTTTGACGCACCTCGCGGCGAAGATCGCCCTCGGTGGTGTAATTTGCGTCAATAAAGTCACGAATCTTAGTGACTTCTTCCTCTGTGAGGTCCTTGACGCGAGTATTTACATCGATACCAGTCTCGTTGCAAATCTTGGTTGCACGAGTCTGACCAATGCCGTAAAGATAGGTGAGTCCGACCTCAACACGCTTATCGCGTGGCAGGTCGACGCCGTTAATACGGGCCAACTTGGTGCTCCTTCCTTAGCCCTGACGCTGTTTGTGGCGCGGGTTCTCGCAAATCACGTAAACCTTACCGTGGCGACGGATGACTTTGCACTTGTCGCACATCTTCTTTACCGAAGGACGTACCTTCATGTGTCTTCCTTTCGGTTCTGCTGATACGAACTATATACTCGCCCAGCCGCTGGCGTGAAATACCGACTGTACTTACGTACATATGCCCTTGCAACGTGCGCAAAGACACAGATAGCCTCATGCATGGCACAAGGCTGGACACTACTTACTTGTAACGGTAAGTAATGCGACCCCTGGTAAGATCATAAGGAGAAATCTCTACTACAACCTTGTCACCAGGGAGAATTCGAATGTAGTTCATTCGAATCTTACCTGAGATGGTGCAAAGGATGGTCTTGCCGTTCTCTAACTCAACGTTAAACATAGCGTTTGGCAGGGGTTCTAGTACCTTGCCTTCAAGCTCAATCGCGTCTTGTTTAGCCAACTTTCATCCTCTCGACACATCGACAGCGGTTATCAATAATACATAAAAATGTGCCACTCGTCTATCACTTATTTTTTCAACACAATTAGATAGCGAGAAGAACTATGTATTAGTTACTCTATGCCACCTTGCATCTCGCACCATGGACCAACTTCGTCTTCGGAGACGATAACAGGACCATCGGCAGTAATAGCAACGGTGTTCTCATAATGTGCTGATGGCAGGCCATCATCGGTAACAACGGTCCAACCATTTTCAAGAACGGTGCAATCGTAGGTACCCATGGCAATCATTGGCTCGATTGCAATTACCATTCCCTCACGAAGAACGATGCCATTACCTGCACGGCCATAATTTCTGACCTCTGGATCCTCGTGAAGATTACGGCCAATACCATGGCCAACAAAATCACGAATGACACCGTAGCCATTATCCTCAGCAAGCTTCTGAACTGCATGTCCAACGTCGCCAAGGCGAGCGCCAGGAACTGCAGCTGCAATACCTGCCTTAAGGCAATCGCGCGTAACCTCACAAAGTGCCTGGGTTTTCTCGTCAACTGTTCCGCAGTAGAACGTCCAAGCGTTATCTCCTGCCCAACCGTTAACGGTAGCACCTGTATCAATGGTCAGAATATCACCATCTTGCAAAATGACATTAGCTGATGGAATGCCGTGAACAATCTGCTCGTTAATAGAAGAGCAAACAGATCCAGGGAATCCACCGTAGCCCTTAAAGGTAGGGGTTCCGCCATGAAGTCTAATAAAAGCTTCAACAGCGCGGTCAATCTCGAGCGTTGAAACACCAGGTCTAATCATGGATCCAGCACGACGAAGGGCCGCCTTAGAAAGGGCGCCCGACACCTTCATTGCCTCGATTTGTTCAGGTGTTTTTATCGTAATCATAGTGCGAGGAGTGTCTTTACGTCGGCGAATACCTCGTCAACAGGACGATCTCCGTTGACCTCCTTCAGAATTCCATGACCCTTGTAGTACTCGATCAAAGGAGAAGTCTGGTTCTCGTATACATCAAGACGCTTACGAATTGTCTCTGGCTTATCGTCATCACGCTGATACATCTCACCAGAGCAATTTGGGCAAGTCTCTGTACCAGCAGGCGCAGTATAACCACACTCTTTGCACGTACGGCGAGAAGAAAGACGCTCAACAATAACCTCTGGCTCAACAGCAACAAGCAGAGCTGCATCAAGCTTGAGGCCCATATTCTGAAGCTCAGAATCAAGGGTTACTGCCTGAGCGGTGTTGCGTGGGAAGCCGTCAAGAATGAAACCTGCTTTTGCGTCATCTGCAGAAAGACGCTCTTTTACCAGGTCAATGACAAGCTGATCTGGAACAAGCTGACCAGCATCCATATACTCTTTAGCCTTAATGCCAAGCTCTGACTGAGCTTTAACAGCAGCACGAAGAAGGTCACCGGTTGAGATGTGAGCAAGGCTATACTCTGCAACGAGCTTCTGAGCCTGTGTACCCTTACCAGCGCCAGGTGCGCCGAGAAGAACAATGTTCATGCTTCGCCTTCCTTTCAAATAATAAAAGGGGCCTGTTTCCAGGCCCCTTTATGCTACTTACTAAGAACTACTTAAAGAAGCCCTCATAGTTGTGCATCTTAAGGTGGGACTCAATGGAAGAGAGTGTATCCATTGCAACACCGACCATAATCAGGACGGAAGTTCCACCAAACGCCTGTATCAACGAATCGCCTGTGAACCAGAAAATAATGGTTGGGACGATTGCAAGAACTGCCATAAAGATAGCACCGGGGAGGGTGACTCTGTCAATAACAGTCTTGATATACGTTGAAGTAGCAGTACCTGGACGAACACCAGGAATAAAGCCACCCTGCTTCTTAAGCTGGTCTGCTGTCTCCTCTGGATTGAACACCATTGAGGTGTAGAAGTATGCAAAGAAGACAATGAACATAACTGAGAGAACCCAGTTAACCCATCCAGAAGAAAGTGAAGTAGCAAGATTTTGAATCCACTCTACTCCTGGGAAGAACACAGCAACCTGAGCAGGAAGGTACAGGATTGCAGATGCAAAGATAATTGGTACAACGCCTGCAGTGTTTACCTTAATTGGAAGGTACGTTGACTGACCACCCATCATACGACGACCAACAACACGCTTGGCATAGTTGATAGGAATACGACGCTGACCGCGCTCAATGTAAACAATGAGCGGAATAATAGCGAGCATAACCACAACAGTAACAACGGTAAGAACAATGTTTCCACGAGTAGCTACTGAAGAAATAAGGGCTGTTGGAAGTCCAGCCATGATGTTTGCAAAGATGATAAGACTCATTCCGTTGCCAACACCCTGCTGAGTAATAACCTCACCGAGCCACATAATAATGATGGCACCAACTAGCATGGTAAAGACTACCAGGAAGTTTTCAAGTGCCTCAGGCACGCCCTCCATAGATGCAAAAGATACACCATAGCTCTTAAACAAGAACAGGTAACCAACTGCATTGAGCAGAGCTAAGCCAACCGTAAGATAACGCGTGTACTGCGTAATCTTACGCTGGCCGCTCTCACCATCTTTAGCAAGCTCGCCAAGAGATGGAATAACGGACTGCATCATCTGGAAGATGATCTGAGCCGTAATGTAAGGCATGATGCCCAGACTGAAAACAGACATGCGAGAAAGAGCGCCACCCGAAAATAGGTTAAGCACGGCCATTGCGCCATTCTTAGCAAGACCATTCTGATAAACAGAAAGCATCTGCTGGAATGGAGCACCGGGCACAGGAAGATACGCACCAAAACGGTACAGAAGAAGAATCAGTACCGTAAGGAGAATCTTTCCCCTTAGTTCCGGAACACGAAATGCGTTGGCGATTCCTTTACTCACTACTCGGCCTCAACCTTTCCACCGGCCGCCTCGATCTTAGCCTTTGCGGAGGCGGAAACCTTGTCGACCTTAACAGTGAGCTTCTTAGAAAGCTCGCCATCACCCAGAACCTTGACTGGGATGAAGTTGTACTTAATAACTCCCTTAGCAACCAGAGCCTCTGCGTCTACGGTCTCGCCATCTGCAAAGAGTGCATTCAGACGAGCAACGTTGACTGGAGCGTACTCAACACGGTTGTGGTTAGTGAAACCAGGAAGCTTAGGAAGACGCATAGCCAGTGGCTGCTGTCCACCCTCGAAGCCAGCGCCCTTACCGCCACCAGAGCGGGAGAGCTGACCATTCATACCGCGGCCGGCAAAAGTACCATTGCCTGAAGAATTACCGCGACCTACGCGCTTACGATTTTTGCGCGAACCCACTGCGGGGCGAAGATCATTGAGCTGCATTATTACTACCTCTAGTTCTCTTCAACCTCGACAAGGTGCTTAACCTTGAAGATCATTCCACGAATGCTTGGGTTGTCAGGCTGCTCGACGGTATCGCCGATCTTGTGGAGGCCGAGGGCCTTCACCGTAGCAGTCTGGTCCTTCTTGACGCCTGCAACAGCGCCACGGACAAGCTTGATGCTAAGGTTCTTAGCCATCGTTAGTTCTCCTTTCCGACGAACATATCGCCGACGGTTAGGCCACGACGCTCAGCTGCTTCTTCTGGGCTGGAAAGCTCCTTCAGACCCTCAGCTGCTGCCTTAATCATGTTCAGAGCGTTGTCGGTACCAAGGGACTTAGAAAGTACATTGGTGATACCTGCAAGCTCGAAGAGTGGACGAATAGGACCGCCAGCAATAACACCAGTACCCTCGAATGCAGGCTTAATAAGAACAGAGCCTGCACCGTAGTGACCAGTGACTGCGTGTGGTACGGAACCAGTCTCGGTCAGTGGGACCTTGAACATGTTCCTCTTTGCGTCCTCGACGCCCTTCTGAATTGCCAGAGGTACCTCAGCGGAACGACCCTGGCCAATACCAACGTTACCCTTACCGTCGCCAACGACTACCAGAGCAACGAGTGACATACGGCGGCCACCCTTAACGGTCTTGGAAACGCGGTGAATATAAACGACGCGCTCCTGAAGATCCGTATCCTGCTGGCGCTTACGATCACGTGCCATTGAATCCTCCTAGAACTTCAGGCCCGCGTTGCGGGCGCCATCTGCCAAAGCCTTGACGCGGCCGTGATAGAGACGGCCACCACGGTCAAAAGTGACCTCAGTGACGTTCTTCTCGGCAGCGCGCTTACCGATAAGCTCACCTACGAACTCAGCTGCCTCCTTGTTGGAGCCAACCTTGCCAGTAGAACGGAACTCTGGGTCAAGCGTAGAGGCAGAGCAGAGAGTTCTTCCAGAAGCGTCGTCAATAAGCTGTGCATAAATGTTTGCGTTTGTGCGGTGAACTGCAAGACGCGGACGCTCAGGTGTACCAAAGACCTTGGCACGTACGCGGCGCTTGCGGCGTTCAAGACCCGCCTTTTTCGCCTGCTGCTTGTTCATTCCTTCTCCTTAGAGACATGCCATCACCTAACGGGGTGATGGTCTTTTAGCCTAAAAGTAGGGTTGCTTTACTTAGCAGCCTTACCGAGCTTCCTGCGGATGTGCTCACCTTCGTAGTGAATGCCCTTGCCCTTGTAAGGCTCTGGTGGACGCTTCATACGAATCTCAGCTGCAACCTGGCCGACCTTCTCCTTAGAAATACCCTTAACGGTAAGGTGAGTGTTATCAGGTACCTCAAAGCTAATGCCCTCAGGTGCAACATAGAGAACTGGGTGAGAATAACCAAGGGAAAGGTCAAGATCCTTACCCTTAAGTGCTACACGGTAACCAACGCCGGTGAGCTCAAGCTTCTTCTCGAAGCCCTCAGAGACGCCAACAACCATGTTGTGGATAAGGGTGCGGACAAGACCCTGCTGAGCGTTGGACTCAGAGGACTCGTCAACGCGAGTAACGAGAATCTCCTCGCCCTCCTGAGCAATAGCAACCAGCTCAGAGAAAGTACGAGTCAGCTCGCCCTTAGAACCCTTAACGGTAACGGTGGTGTTATCAACTGTCACAGTGACTCCAGCAGGAATCTGGACAGGCTTCTTACCAATACGAGACACGGCTGTCTCCTTTCATTCCTGTCAGATTTACCAAACGT
This sequence comes from uncultured Atopobiaceae bacterium, assembly GCA_963538075.1. GTDB lineage: Bacteria > Actinomycetota > Coriobacteriia > Coriobacteriales > Atopobiaceae > Lancefieldella. Next base: position 4,126 of record CAUTGQ010000019.1, on the reverse strand, counting down.
AAGCGATGACCTCGCCGCCAACGCCAGCCTTGCGAGCGTCGCGGTCGCACATCATGCCCTTAGAAGTGGAAACCACTGCAGTACCAAGACCACCAAGAACGCGTGGAAGCTTCTCAGCGGTGGAGTAAATGCGCAGACCAGGCTTGGAAATACGACGAATGCCGCGGATAACCTTAGCGCGCTTCTTACCATACTTAAGGGTGATGTGAAGAGTCTTCTGAGGCTTAGTATCCTCAACGGTGTAACCCTCGACATAGCCCTCTTCGGTGATGACGCGAGCAATCTCAACGAGCACCTTGCTCGATGGCATGGATACGGAATCCTTGCCAGCTGAGTTTGCGTTACGAATACGCGTCAGCATGTCTGAAATGGGATCGGTAATTTTCATTTGATCCTTCTCCTTCGTTAATGATGAAACTGCGTGTCTGGTTCATCTACACCCGTGGCGCAGATGCCTTGACGCCAGAGCCCTGAGTCCTACCAGCTTGCCTTGCGGACACCAGGAAGCTCGCCCTTGCTCGCTAGCTCACGGAAGCACACACGGCACAGACCAAACTTGCGGTAAACGGAGTGGGGACGTCCACAACGCTGGCAACGGTTCTGTGTGCGCGTAGAGTACTTCGGCTCACGCGAGGCTTTGACGATCATCGAAGTCTTAGCCACAAATCCTCCTTCAAAATGCAACTTGGCGAACGCCAAGATGACTTCAAACAATAGTGCTGGTGACTATGTCACCCGGCATCAATGATGCCAACAGGAATGCGCTTAACTTAAAGCGCAGGTAAAAGTTAGTCCTGCTTGAATGGGAAGTGGAAGGCGTCGAGAAGTGCCTTGCCCTCCTCATTGGTCTTAGCAGTGGTGACAATGGTGATGTCCATACCGCGGGTGTGGTCCATCTTGTCAAAGTCAATCTCTGGGAAGATGAGCTGCTCGGTTACGCCCATGGAGAAGTTACCACGGCCGTCGAAGCTCTTAGCAGAGATACCACGGAAGTCGCGGATACGAGGAATTGCAACTGCAATCAGACGATCCAGGAACTCCCACATACGATCCCCACGAAGGGTAACTTTAGCGCCGATTGGCATACCCTGGCGAAGCTTAAAGGTTGCGATAGACTTGCGAGCGTGTGTAACAAGTGGCTGCTGACCAGTGATGGTACGGAGGTCGTTTACAGCGCCGTCAATTGCTTTAGCGTCTGTAGCTGCCTCGCCAACACCCATGTTGACAACGATCTTCTCAAACTTAGGAATCTGGTTAACGTTGGTGTAACCAAATTTCTCCTTCAGAGCATCACGCACAGATGCGTAGTAAAGCTCTTTAAGGCGAGGTGTGTACTTCTCGTCTGCCATGGTTTCTCCTTAACTCTTGGGGTTTTAAGTGCGGGGATCGCCTCGCACCTCCTAGTTTGGCGAACTAGGAGCCATCTGCGTCCTCGAGACATACGTGTCCCATAGAAAGACGCAATGAACAATATTAGACCTTATTGAGCAAAAATGGGGCGAGAATTTCAAGCCAGCTGATATTTTTTCGTGTCATCACACGACTTACACACCACACCGTACTTCTCGCCCAAAAGAAAACCCCGCTATCTGACGATAACGGGGTTTGAAGTAGCTCTTAGATGTTTCTTACAAAGCGAGAAACACGTATAACTTAGAGCTCAGCGCCTGACTTCTTGGAGACGCGGACCTTAGTGCCGTCCTCCTTGATCAGGTAGCCAACACGGGTTGGCTTGTCGGTCTTAGGGTCGATAAGAGCAACATTGGAAGCGTCGATTGCTGCCTCTGCCTCAACGATGCCACCCTGCTGGTTAGCTGCGTTTGGCTTGACATGGCGCTTTGCAATTGCAACGCCCTCAACGACAACCTTGTTCTTCTCTGGATATACGCGAAGTACCTCGCCGCGCTTACCCTTGTCCTTACCAGTGAGGACCTCGACCTTGTCGCCCTTCTTGATCTTCATCTTAGGCATGTCGTTCCTCCTTAAAGGGTCTCAGGTGCAAGTGAGACAATCTTCATGTACTTGTGGTCGCGCAGCTCGCGAGCGACTGGTCCAAAGATACGAGTACCCTTGGGCTCACCCTCTTTGTTAACAAGAACGCATGCGTTCTGGTCAAAGCGGATGTAGCTACCGTCCTTGCGACGGGTGTCCTTAGCGGTACGAACGATGACGCAGCGAACAATGTCGCCCTTCTTCACCGAACCACCTGGAGTAGCCTCCTGGACAGCGCCAATGATGACGTCGGCAAGGCCGGCGTAACGACGCTTGGAGCCACCAAGGACCTTGACGCACTTTACGCGCCTTGCGCCGCTGTTGTCAGCGACGTTGAGAATGGTCTCCATCTGAATCATGTGACGTTCCTCCGGAACCTAATTTCTCAGAGGTGCGCGTATTTGCGCACATGAGAAATAATGATAGATACAAAACTAGGTTGAGCTAAAAGCTGTTTCCTAGGTGCTAATTACTTAGCGCGCTCAACGATCTCTGCGAGACGCCAACGCTTGGTCTTGGAAAGAGGACGAGTCTCCATGACGCGGACGGTATCGCCCAGACCAGCCTCGTTGTTCTCATCGTGAACGTGAAGCTTCTTGCCGATGGTCATCATCTTGCCATACTTAGGGTGGTGCTTACGGTACGTAATCTCTACCGTAATCGTCTTGTCGCCAGAGATGGAGACGACGAGTCCGGTACGAACCTTACGCGCATTTCTGCTTTCGGTCTCTGCCATAACTTATCTCCTGCGATCTAGTTCTGCTCTGCGGATGCTTCCGCAGCAATTTGACGGGTGCGCATCTCGGTCTGAACGCGAGCAATGTCACGCTTAACAGCCTTGACACGAGCGGTGTTGTCCAGCTGGCTGGTTGCCATCTGGAAACGAAGATTAAAGAGCTCTGCGCGGCCTTCCTCGAGTTTCTTAGCGAGGTCTGCATCGCTCATAGCCTTGATTTCGGTGTACTTCATTAGTTCTCACCGTCCTGATCGGCCTTGGAGACAATCTTGGTCTTAATTGGAAGCTTGTGCTGAGCAAGACGGAGAGCCTCACGAGCAACTTCCTCTGGTACGCCATCAATCTCAAACATGATACGACCAGGCTTAACAACTGCTACCCACTCTTCTGGGTTACCCTTACCGGAACCCATGCGAGTCTCTGCAGGCTTCTTGGTGATTGGCTTATCTGGGAAGATAGTAATCCAAACCTTACCGCCACGCTTCATCTCACGGGTGAGAGCAATACGAGCAGCCTCAATCTGGCGGTTAGTAATCCAGTGAGCCTCCTCTGCACGGATGCCCCAGGAACCAAAGTGCAGCTGGGTGTTACCCTTTGCCTGGCCCTTCATGGAACCGCGCTGTACCTTACGGTGCAATACACGCTTTGGAGCAAGCATTAACGGCCCCTCCTCTCATTGCGAGCACGACGAGGACGAGCGGAGCCCTCAAGAGCTGGGTTAGGTGTTGGCTGTCCAGGCATCTTCTCGCCGTAATAAATCCAAACCTTGATACCAACAGCGCCCATGGTGGTGCGACCTGTAGCGGTACCATAGCCGATTGCAGCACGAAGGGTGTGCAGAGGCACGCGACCCTCACGGTACCACTCACGGCGGCCCATCTCAGCACCGTTCAGACGACCGGAGCACTGGATACGAATACCCTTAGCGCCAGCCTTACGAGCGGACTGAACAGCCTTACGCATAGCGCGACGGAAAGCGACACGCTGCTCAAGCTGCTCTGCGATGGACTGAGCAACAAGGTTTGCGTCAAGCTCAGGACGCTTAACCTCGACAACATCAACGTTGACCTGACCCTTGCCGACCTTAGCAACACGCTCAAGATCTGCACGGAGACCGTCAATCTCTGCACCCTTCTTGCCAATGACAATACCAGGACGTGCGGAGAAAATAGTTACCTTGACCTTATCGCCAGCGCGCTCGATATCAATACGAGCAACAGCTGCCTTCTCAAGGCGCTTCTCAAGATACTTGCGGATAGCAAGATCGTTGCCGAGCTGCTCGGCGTAGTCCTTATCGGCGTACCAACGAGAACGCCAGCTCTCGGTTACACCAAGACGGAAGCCTGTAGGCTGTACTTTCTGACCCATTCCTACGCCTCCTTTCGAGGTGCAACGAAA
>CAUTGQ010000018.1:0-13520 GCA_963538075.1 uncultured Atopobiaceae bacterium | reverse complement strand
GGTGTGTTTTGAACTGCCTCCTATTTCTCGTGTCTAAGAAATGGGAGGCAGTTCACAGAAGAGGGTTTTATTCACCGGTTAAAGAAAATAAATGATGTGGCTTATCTCGAATATAAGCGCAAGTATGAGGAAAACTAAGAACAAAATTCTTACCCCTTTTTTGATACCGCTTTTAAAAAAGACATAAAAATCGATAACCTCAGTCAGAATTAATACTAGAAAAAATAGTAATGGTGGAATAAGTCCCTGTTTCCACAGTAGCCGCATTCCCTGATAAGCCAGAAAACTGACCAATATTACAATACGAACTGTTTTTCTAGAAATCGGTTCTGAAAAATTAAAAATCTTCTCACCAAACATATCTGTTGCCTCCCTATGGACAACAAGAGCAGTTTATTTGTTGCTAAAGATTGTAATACTGTCTATTAACCTCGTAGTATATAACTATAGTAATTTAACTTGTGATTGGAGGTGCGTATGGAAGTGGGAGAGTGGAGCATTAGTTCTCCAGCATCTAAGTTTTTACTTGGTGCACCATGGTCAGAAAAGCTTGCTCACGGATGGGTTCATCCGCTGCGCATCTCTCCCAATCAGCTTAGAGTTATTGGCTCTTGCTCTTCTTGGCACCCCGGTCTTTTTAAACAGATGGCAGCGTGCACTTCAGATATTCAAGTTGCTTTTACCACGGACAGCTCAGAAGTGGCTCTTGATTTAAAAATTGATGAACTTCCTAAGGGGTCCTTGTCTGTTTTACAGTTACTTAAAGCTGGGTATCTTAAAAAGCTCAGCTCTGTATTTGTGACGGTTGACGGTAAACCTTACAAGAACTTCTCGCTGGATGATGCAGGTGAACAGACACTTTCTATTCATCTAGAAACAGAAACCTCTGAAGATGACCTTGCTAGGCTTCCAGGCTTTAATGACACGCATCACGTGAGTGTTTACTTGCCCTGTTTGCAAAGCGACTCCGTTAAAAATCTCCGTGGCAATGGCACGTTTTTCTCGCCCGATGAGCCTAAGAAAAAACTAGTGGTGTTTGGCGATTCTATTGCGCAGGGTTTTGTTGTGGAACGCCCAGACAAAACTTGGCCGCGCTGTCTTGCTAAGCGCATGAAGCTTGAGGTGGTTAACCAGGGAATTGGTGGACAAGTTTTTCAGCCTGGCTCGTATACGTTCATTGAGGATGTTTCTTTAGTTGTTGTTGCACTTGGAGCAAATTATCGCTATGAGAAATGCGCAAAGTCGCAGGTAACATACGATATTCAAAATTCACTCTGGCAGATCTCTCAGATGTATGCGGATACTCGTGTGGTGGTTCTGACGCCCACCCCTTATTTTGAGGATACGTATCCCACACACCCTTATTCTTGTTTTGCCGAGGTTCCTCAAATAATTGAAGAAGCTGCTGGTAGATTTGGTTTGCAGTGCATTTCTGGAGAAAAGCTGCTGCCGCAGGAAAAGAAGTATTTTGCTGACGATGTGCATCCAAATTCTAAGGGTGCGGCATTTTTAGCAAAAAATCTGTTTGAAGCCTTAAAACAGCCAGTTCAGGATAGTCTTTTTTAGACGCTAGGCTTTCTCAAAAGTTCTTCAGAAGCTCTCTCAAAATTCAACACGAGTTTTTGTCCGGTGAAACTTCTACACTAGAGGTGAAAAACATCTAGAGAGGATACACATGAACATAACTAATCCTTTTGCACCTCATATGACTGGACAACTTTCAGAAGAAACTCAGGCCCTTGTGGCTGAGCAAATAGCCAAGGGCACCTTAAGTCCTTACGCGTGCAAAAATGAAGACATCATTCGCCGAGATTCCGCCCATGATCAGGCAACGCTTTTGCGTCCCGCTTTTATGCGAGATGTCGAGAAAATTATGCATACTCCTGCATATAACAGGCTAAACGGCAAAACACAGGTTTTCTCGTTTCGTGCGCATGATGATATTACGCGACGCGGCCTTCATGAGCAGCTTGTTTGTAGAGTTGCTAAAGATATTGGCCGTGCACTTGGCCTTAACCTTGATTTGATCGAAGCAATAGCTCTTGGTCATGACGTGGGCCATACTCCTTTTGGTCATGCGGGGGAGTATTTCCTCAATGATATTTATCACGAGCAAACGGGACGTTGGTTTTTCCACAACGTACAAAGTGTGCGTGTGCTTGATGGTCTTTATGCAAGAAACCTTTCTTTGCAGACGCTTGATGGAGTAATTTGCCATAACGGTGAGTTTGAACAGCAGATACTTCAAATGAGTGAACTTTCAACTTTTGATGAGTTTGACAAGGTGGTAGAAGATTGCTGGGAGAGAGGTCCTCAGGCTATTGCTCACCTGCGTCCTATGACGCTTGAGGGCTGTGTTATGCGCATCTCTGACATTATTGCGTATGTTGGAAAAGATAGACAGGATGCGCTTCGTGCTGGCGTTGCCACAGAAGAAACGTTTGATGATGGCCTTGGTGGCGCCTATAACGCATGGGCCACCTCTGCTTTTGTTGCAGATATTGTTCAGAACAGCTTTGGTAAGCCTCAGATTTCTCTTTCTGAAGAGGCATTTAAAGAGATGAAACGAGCAAAGCGCGAGAATTACCAGAAGATTTATGGCGCATCAGAAGCCAATGGCGATTTCTCTGAAGACATTAAACACCTGTTTGAGAAGCTGTACGAGTACGAGCTGTCTGTACTTAAATCTGGAGATCAGAGCCTTGCAATCTTTAAGCATCATATTGAGCCGGTGAGTAGGCACCTTTCTAGGTACGGTCATACGTATGACTGGAAGAGCGATGTACATCGCACTGTTGTTGATTTTATTTCCGCAATGACCGATGACTACTTTGTGGCTACCTGTGAAGCACTCTTTCCAGAAGCCCAGGAGCTCTTTCCAAAGAGAAGTTACTTTGCAGAAGGGGTACGTGCGTAAGACTGGGGTCGGTCAAAGTGCAATAGTTGGGCCACTTAAAGAGCATTTGTGTTGAGCGGGTTTCTCGCCAAGCTTTTATGTTTGAGACGGGGTAAAATAGCTGCATGGATACTTTATTTTCTGGCATGGAACGTGCCGCTAAAAAAGCTAATGCACCACTTGCAGCTCGCATGCGTCCTACCACGCTTGATGGATACGTGGGTCAGGAAGATGCGGTTGGTCCAGGCTCATGGCTGCGTAAGGCCATCGAGCACGATACACTCTCGTCTGTCTTGTTGTACGGCCCGGCCGGTACCGGTAAAACCACGCTTGCGCGCATTATTGCTCATACAACGCATGCAGAATTTGTAGAAGTATCTGCAATTACGGGAACTGTTAAAGATCTTCGTAGAGAGATTGAAGCCGCGGAATCAAGGCTTTTAACAGCAGGTAGAAGAACTATTCTGTTCATTGATGAGATTCATCGTTTTACGCGCTCTCAGCAAGATGCCTTGCTTCATGCAGTAGAAGACAGAATAGTTGTACTTATTGGGGCTACTACAGAAAACCCTTACTTTGAGGTTAATAGCGCTCTGATTTCTCGCTCTCGTGTAGTGGAATTGCATGCATTGTCAGATGCAGCAATCGATGAACTTATTCAGCGAGCACTTGAGTCAGAAGACGGTCTGGCTGGCGCATTTGTCTTGGAAGAAGATGCTCGCAAAGAGATTGTGACGCTTGCGGGCGGAGATGGTCGTGCGGCCTTAACTTCTCTTGAGCTTGCCTCTCAGATGGTTGATGTTCCAGAATCTGCTGATGACAAAGCATCTGAGCCGCTTGTTATCACCAAGCAGAACGTTCTTGAGGCAAATCCTCGCCGCGGACTTCCCTACGATAAAGCAGGAGATATGCACTATGACATTATCTCTGCGTTTATTAAGTCTATGCGAGGCTCAGACCCAGATGCGGCACTGTATTGGCTTGCTCGCATGATTGATGCAGGTGAAGACCCTAAATTTATTGCTCGACGCATTATGATTTTGGCCTCAGAAGATATTGGCAATGCCGATCCTCAGGCGCTGCTCATTGCACATGCAGCGTTTAGGTCAGCCGAGGTCATTGGATACCCTGAGTGCAGAATTAACCTTGCGCAAGCAGTTATTTATATGGCGCTTGCTCCAAAATCTAATGCTGCAGAAGCAGGTATTGATGCCGCCCTCCATGAGGTTAGAACAGGTCCAAGGCGAGAAGTTCCAAGTTACTTAAGGGATCGCACGCGCCCTGGTTCTGAAGAGTATGGCAATTACCTCTATCCTCACAATTATCCTGGGGGATGGATTGAACAGCGTTATCTTCCAGAAGGACTTGAACGTGGTGCGTTCTTCTCGCCATCTCCAAGAGGTTGGGAAGCGTGGAGAATTGCAGCTACAGAGCGTGATCGTCACGAGGAAGTCTAGGATTTTGAATTACCTAAGTGGGAGCATTAAGAGGACGCTCCTCGGGTAGAATAGAAAGAACTGTAACCGTTAGCTTTGAGGGATGGCATAGATGGATTACCTACAGATTGCCCTTGTAGTCTTAGCCGTAGTTGGTGTTTGGGCCATTGTCGAGGTCGCTCTGACCCTAAGAACAACAAGAAAGTCAATTACTGAGATTACACTCTCAGCTAACAACACTATTGAGCAGATTCAACCTGTTATTTCAAAGATTGATGGCATGGTTGATGAGCTTGATCCAACTATCAAGCAGCTACCTGCACTTATGCAGAAGGTCGATGAGGCTGCAGAGAATGCTAACACTTCTCTTGAGAGCCTCAATGTGGTTCTTGGTGATGTAGCAACCGTTTCTGGTGCTGCTTCTGCAGTAACTGCAACAGTCAGCAAGGCTGCAAGTGATGCGGTAACAGGCGTTGTTGAGTCTGTTTCAAAGCTAGGAACTGGTCTTGGCGGATCTCTCAATCCTTCCAAGCTTGCTGAGGTAGCTCAGGCTCGCCTGAGCGGTGCGACTGCTTCCGCACAACAGAGTGCACAGCGTGCTCAAGAGTATCTTGAGGAGCTTCCTCTGCTTTCTCAGGACAAGGCAAAGCATTCTAAACCAGCTCGCACTGAGCAGTTCTATATTGAGTACGGTTCTGAGTCTTCTCAGAAGTCTGAGGAGTAGATTGTTATGGCACAAAAAATTGTTGAGCTTTCCGCTCCTGCAGATCCAACATTTGCTCGTTCAGTCAGAATGATGGCTGCTAATCTTGCTGTTTTGTGCAAGATGAACGTTGATGAGCTTGAAGATGTCAAAATGGCCGCAGAAGAAGGCTTTGTCTTTGCTTGTGGCACTCAGAAAGACTCTGTAGATATTACGTTTACCCTCGAAGACAATACTATGGCTATTGATTTTGACTTGGGTGATGAGGATCCAGTTGAGTCTGAGGAAGATAATTCTCAGCCACTTGAGCTTGTAGAACTATTGCTTTCCGCTATTTGTGATGAGTTTGCGCTTAGCGATGACGGTTATACGCTTCATCTTGTAAAGATTTCTGGCGGTGCACATGCCTAAACCTGAAGCAAACGAGGCAGTACAGGCATCTGCAGAAGAGCAGAAAGCCGCAAGAAGAGCTGCTCGTCGTGCTTCTAAAGGTACCCCAGCCTGGGATAAAGATAGAACACGCAAGCTCTTTGCCCAATATAAAGAAACAAAAGACCCTGAGGTAAGAGATCAGCTTATTGTGAGTCACTTAAACCTCGTGCGCTTTTTGGCCTCCAAGTTTAAAAACCGTGGAGAACCCCTTGATGATTTGATTCAGGTGGGAACCATTGGACTTATCAAGGCAATTGATAGGTTTGAGCCTGATCGTGGTCTCGAATTTACAACATATGCAACGCCAACCATCATGGGAGAGATCAAGCGTCACTTCCGCGATAAAGGCTGGTCAGTACGTGTTCCTCGTCGTTTGCAGGAGCTTTCGTCCAAGATTAATCAGGTCACTGATGATTTGACTAAAGAGCTGCAAAGAAGCCCTTCAATTGAAGAGATCGCCCAGCGCCTTGATACTAACGTTGAAGAAGTTCTTGAGGCTATGGAGTCTTCTAGCGCTTATAGCTCTGTTCCTCTTGAGGGAGGCGGTTCTGGCGCTGATGGCGACGAGACCCCTTCAATCATTGATCAGTATGTGACCGAAGATGAGGATCTTGCTGGTTCTGATGACCGCATTGTTCTTGAAGAGGCCATTAGAGACTTCTCGCCACGAGAGCAAGAGATTATTCGCATGCGATTTGTTGAAGGTCTTACTCAGGTAGAGATTGCGGAGAAACTTAATATCTCTCAGGTACAGGTTTCAAGGCTGCTCCGTCGCACTTTAAAGCGTATTCAAGAAAAGATTGACCCAGAAAGCGTGAACCGTTAATGGATCAAAAGCATCAAAACTTTTCCGATTCAGCTCAAAAATGGAAACAACGTGGCTTAATGGTGTGGACAGTCATTGGTCTGACTGCATTGTTTGCACTTGCACTGTATGTTCTTGGCATCCTGGGACAGGCTGTTGAGCTGCTCGCCATTGGCGCAATTGTTGCGTTTGTCTGTAGCCCTGTTACCAATTGGCTTGAAGACAGGGGAGTACCTCGTGGCATTTCCGCTCTTATCGCGCTTGTTCTTACGCTCATTGTGCTGGTAGGATTTTTGATTTTGATTGCGCAACCATTGGTATTTGAGCTTACTACGCTACTCCGAAACGCTCCTTCGTATGCAAGTCAGATAGGAGCAATGGCAAGGGAGTTTTGGCAGAGCTTTGACACTCAAAGTAACCCTGCTGTTAGACAGACGGTAGAACTTGCAATTGAACAGGCATCAAGTATTGGAATATCAGTTGCTTCTGGTATTTTGAGTTGGCTTTCCACATCTGCATTAGGCAACATCTCTTCTATGGCAAACCAACTCATGGTCTTCTTCTTAGGCCTAGTGCTTGCCTATTGGCTTGCCAAAGATTATCCAGTTATTGTCCGTGAGATGGCTATTATTGCTGGTCCTCAAAAAGAGAATGAGTTCAGACTTATTCTTGCAATCTTAAGTAGATCTACCAGTGGATATATGCGAGGCACTATCATTACCTCTGCGGTTAATGGCATTCTTGTGTACTTTGGGTGTCTGATTTTAGGCAACCCTTATGCCGCTCTTATTGGCATGGTTACAGGAATCTTCCATATTATTCCTGTAGTTGGACCGGTTTTCTCGGCAGGTATTGCTCTTATTTTGAGCATCTTGGTAGACCCTGTCATGACCGTATGGACTATCGTTATCTTGATGGTTGCACAGAACGTTGTTGATAACGTACTTTCACCTTTGGTTATGGCAACGAGCGTTAAAGTTCACCCGGGTCTTTCGCTCGTTGGTATTGTCATTGGCAGCGCTCTTGGCGGAGTAGTTGGAACTATTCTTGCCATACCTTTGACAGCGGCACTGAGGGGCATCTTCGTGTACTTCTTTGAGAAGTATTCGGGCAGACAGATTGTCTCGCCAAATGGCGCGCTTTTTAACTCGACGCAGTATGTGGATGAGTCTGGCGCTATTCTGCCAGAGTATGATGCCCTAGATGACCCAAAGTTCTTTGAGGAGTCGCGTCTTGTTGATCAAGACACTACGGCTCATGTGCGCAGCAAGTCTTCAGCTCCCGCACCCAAGATTCTTGGACATGATTTTTCTCAGTTACTTTTTAGGAATACTCAAGAAGTTACTAAGGAACCAGATAAACCATCGTCAGATGCGGTAGACTCAGACAGTACAAAAGAGTAGTTATTTGAATACGGAGAAGTACTTTATGGCTGACTATAAAACAATGACAACAGCAGAGATTCGTGAGGACTTCCTAAGCTTCTTTGAGAGCAAGGGTTGCAAGCGCTATCCTTCTTCATCTCTGGTGCCTTCTGACCCTTCGCTGCTTCTTGCTAATGCTGGCATGAACCAGTTCAAGGAGTATTACCAGGGCATCAAGACTATGAAGGAGATTGGCGCCACTTCTTGCCAGAAGTGCCTTCGTACTAACGATATTGACAACATTGGTGACTCTCGCCACCTCTCATTCTTTGAGATGCTGGGTAACTTCTCCTTTGGTGGTTACACCAAGCGCGACGCATGCACCTGGGCAATGGAGTTTATTTCTTCTCCAGAGCACTTGGGTCTGCCTCTTGATCGTCTGTACTTTACTGTCTTTACTGACGACGATGAGGCAATTGAGATTTGGAAGTCTCTTGGTGTAGCAGAAGATCACATCACCCGTCTGGGCGAGGAGGACAACTTCTGGGCAGCTGGCCCAACTGGTCCTTGCGGTCCTTGCTCCGAGATTTACTTTGACCAGGGTCCTGAGTTTGAGGGAGAGGCCCCTGGAGACGATGGTGACCGTTACCTTGAGTTCTGGAACCTTGTCTTTACTCAGTTTGATCGCCAGGAAGATGGTTCTCTGCCTGAGCTTCCTCACCGCAACATCGATACCGGCATGGGCCTTGAGCGCATTGCAGCTATCATGCAGCATGAGGGCACCAACTACGAGGGCGACATCATGCGTTCCCTCATTTCTTTGGGCGAGAAACTCTCTGGTAAGAAGTATCACTCAACTGACGAGATTGACCGCAGCCTGCGCATTCTTGCAGACCACTCCCGTGCAGTTACCTTTATGATTGGCGACGGTATTCTCCCTGGCAATGAGGGTAGAAGCTACATTCTTCGCCGTCTGCTCCGTCGCGCCGTCTATCACGGCCGCTTGCTGGGCATCCAGGGCACCTTCATGGCAGAGTACGCACATGAGGTTGCCGTTCTGCTTGGCGCAGAGTATCCAGAGCTTGTCGAGAAAAGCGCTCTTATCGACGGCATTCTTACTGCAGAAGAGGAGCGCTTTGGCGCTACGCTTGACGCAGGCGAGTCCAAGCTCACCGCTGAGCTTGAGCAGCTAGAGGATGGCGCACAGCTTTCCGGTGAGGTTGCATTTCTTCTACACGATACCTACGGATTCCCTATTGATCTTACTCGTGAGATTGCTGCAAATGCAGGTCACGTTGTTGACATGGACGCCTTTGATGCTGCAATGACTGAGCAGCGTGAGCGCGCCCGTAAGTCTGCTAACCGCGATGCCTGGGGTAATGCTCAGAGCATCTGGGTTGCACTCTCTGACCGCCTTGATGAGACCGTCTTTGACGGCTACGACAACAATGAGCTCTCCGGCGTTCGTGTTGTTGCTCTTGTTCAGGACGGACAGGAGGTTGAGTCCGCTTCTGCTGGCTCTGAGGTTGAGGTTGTACTTGACCGTACGCCTTTCTATGCAGAGATGGGCGGCCAGGTAGGGGACACTGGCAAGCTGACAGCTCCTGGTCTCTACGTTCACGTCACTGATACCAAGCACCGCGACGGCGGACTTGAGTCCCACGTTGGCGTGGTAGAGGAGGGCACCGTCTCTGTTGGTGACTCTGTCACCGCAACCATTGACGCTGGTCGTCGTGAGCTCATTCGTCGCAACCACACCGCAACTCACCTGCTTGATGCAGCGCTCAAGAAGGTTCTGGGCGACCACGTGAACCAGGCTGGTTCTCTTGTTGCTCCAGATCGTATGCGCTTTGACTTTACGCACTTTGAGGCTCTTACCAAAGATGAGCTTGATCGCATTGAAGGCATGGTAAACGCAGAGATTTTTGCCGCTAAGCCTGTTGTTACTCAGATTATGAGCATTGAGGATGCAAAGGCCGCTGGTGCTGTTGCACTCTTTGGCGAGAAGTACGGTGATGTCGTACGCGTTGTCTCTGCTGGTGCAGAAGACACTCCATTCTCTCGTGAGCTCTGCGGTGGTACTCACGCACGCAATACAGCAGACCTTGGTCTCTTCAAGATTATCTCTGAGAGTTCCGTTGGTTCTAACTCAAGGCGTATTGAGGCTGTAACTTCTATGGGCGCTATCGAGTACGTTGATGAGCGCCTGGCTCAGCTTGATGAGGTTGCCGCAGCTCTGAAGGTTCGTCCTTCTGCTGTTGCAGACCGCGTTGAGCAGCTGCAGCAAGATCTTCGCACTGCAAACCATAAGCTTGAGGCTGCTCTTACGGGAGCAGGTAGCAACCAGGTAGCAGAAGCACTTAAGTCTGCTGTCCAGCTTAATGGCTATAGCTGCGTAATTGCTAAGCTCGAGGGTCTTTCTGGTAAAGAGCTCCGCTCCGCATGGGATGGCATCCGCGATGCATCTGACGGCCAGCCTGTTGCTTGCGTCATCGCATCCGCAACCGCTGACGGAAAGGTTTCCCTGCTTGCAGGTGCCACTGATTCTGCAGTTGCAGCGGGCTTCTCGGCAGGAGACATTGTCAAAGAGATTGCAGGGCTTGTTGGTGGCCGTGGTGGCGGTAAGCCAGCAATGGCACAGGCAGGCGGTTCAAATGCTGCTGGAATTGACGCAGCACTTGAGGCTGCAAGAACAAAGCTTGGTGCGTAACGTTTGCGCGTTTTAGCTTTAGATATTGGTGAAGTTCGCATCGGGGTTGCTGTAAGTGACCCCGATGGTGCTATTGCGTCACCTGTTTGCGTGCTACCTGCGCAAGAGGTGCTCTCACATGCACGCACGTTTAAGGCTGTGCTTGAAGATTGGGAGCCAGAACTACTTTTGTGTGGTCGTCCTAAGACGCTCGCCGGCGAAGATGGACCACAGGCCCAAAAAATTACCGCTCAAGCTGAGCAAATTGCGAAGAACTGCCAACTTCCATTAGAATTTACTGACGAAAGACTTTCTTCTGCGGAAGCAAAGAAGATTCTTCGAGCGCAAGGTTTATCTGAAAAAGCCATGCGTGGAAAAGTTGACATGGTTGCTGCTTCGCTCTTTTTGCAATCATGGCTTGATGCACAGATGAATAAGGGAGACTAAATGCCCACCCTATCCAATGGTTCTTCTCCGCGTCGTCAGGGCGCACATTTTTCTTCTCCTGTTCCAGAGGGACAGGTTCAGGAAGAGCAGGCTCAGCAGGAACAGATCACACAGCCTTCAGTTGAGGCTACAGGATCGCTACCTGCACTTACTGGTGGCAAGCTTTCTTCAAGAAGCGCTCAAGTCACTCATATGGCAAAGAACAAGCAGGTAAAGCATAGAGATAAGAAGGCTTCAAAGCGTTCTCGTATTTTTGCAGCACTTATCGCTTTTATCATGGTTGCGGCCCTTGGCATCTTTGTATGGAAAGTAGCGCTTCCAGAGCTTTCTCGTGCTAATTCCGATACGCAAGAAATTACCGCAGGTCAGCAAGTTACCATTACTATTCCAGATGGTGCTGGTGCGCAGGAAGTGGCAAAGATTCTTTTTGAGAACAAAATTATTGCTACTAAGAGCGAGTTCTTAAACCAGGTAAAGCGTCAGGATGCTGAGCAGAAAATCAAGAGCGGTATCTATGTTATTACCAC
This sequence comes from uncultured Atopobiaceae bacterium, assembly GCA_963538075.1. Lineage (GTDB taxonomy): Bacteria > Actinomycetota > Coriobacteriia > Coriobacteriales > Atopobiaceae > Lancefieldella. The sequence goes on along the minus strand of CAUTGQ010000018.1, from coordinate 2,221 downwards.
TGGTACCAAGCCAGCAGACATCGTTCACCTGCTTATTTCTGGCCCTAATGCTCCTGGTAGTGGCTTTGTCGTACCAGAAGGCTATACCGTTTCTCAGGTTGCTGATTTGGTTCAGGACTACTTTGGCATTTCTCGCGATGATTTCTTGAATCAGGCAAAAGCATCCAATTATGTTGCTGACTATCCGTTCCTTGCTGGCGCGGTAGACGCTAACGATTCTCTTGAGGGCTACTTGTTCCCCAAGACCTATACCTTTACAGAAAGCAATGTGACTGCCGATACGGTCATCCGTGCCATGCTTGATCAGTTTGAGACAGAGACAGCTGATCTTAACCTGGACGCTGCTCGCATCACGCTTAATAAGCGTTACAACTTGAATCTTACAAACGAGCAAATCATCATTATGGCATCCATCATTGAGCGAGAAGCCCTGACTGATGATGACCGTCCTAAGGTTGCATCTGTCTTCTACAACCGCCTGTACGATGATATGTACCTGCAGAGTGACGCAACTCTTGCTTATTCCCTGGGTAGGGAAGCTACCGCAGAAGAGCTCAGCTCGATGACAAGCGACCCCTATAACACGTACGCGTTTAAGGGTTTGACTCCTACGCCTATTTGCTCTCCAGGGTATGCCTCTATTAAGGCAGCTATGGATCCTGCTGCAACCAATTATTACTACTTCTGGATTACCTCGGATGAGCACGTCTTCTCTGAGACGTACGACGAGCACCAGCAGGCTATCGAAAACGCACGCGAGCGTGAAGCCGCAAGCAAGCAATAGTTGGTGTCTATGAGCTTGATTAAAGCAACACAATACGTTTCTGCTGTTGAGCATATCTCTATAGAGAATCTTGTTCAGCAGGGGATTAAGCTTGTACTCTTAGATCGCGATAATACCTGTGTGCCTCGAGACACCAAGACGGTACCGCCAGAGGTCTCTGCCTGGTTTGAGAAGGCTCATGAGGCTGGATTAACGCTCTGTCTTATCTCCAACAACATTCACCTCGATGAGGTTCAGCGCAGCGCTCATGAGCTGGGAATTGGGGGAGAAGGCTTTGCGTGTAAGCCGCTTCCTCGCGCTTTAACTGCAGCTATGAAGCGTTTCTCGGCAACTAAAGAGCAAACCGTGATGGTGGGAGATCAGATTTTTACTGATGTAATTGCAGGTAATTTGGCTGGTGTTGCAACTATTTTGGTAAAGCCGCAGTCTACTGAGGATCTTTGGTACACCAATATCATTCGTCACGCAGAGCGCCGCATTTTAAAAAATGTAACTTTTACGTCATAACAAGACGGCTCTAGTTTACTTGCTCCTACTCGATGATAGAATCATCTTGAAAGGCTGGAGGAGTATGGAGCTTCGCGATTCAAGATACGTCGTACATGAGGGCTGTGATCATATCTTTTTTGTAGGCTTTCTGGGTGCCGGAAAGTCTACACTCGCACGTAATTTGGGCGAGCTGTTTCACCGCCGTTATGTTGATACCGATCGCCTAGCAGAGCGTATAGCAGGTAAATCACTGGCAGAAATCTACGAAGATGACGGTGAAGAGCTTTTTAGGCAGGCAGAAACTGAGGTTTTGCACACGCTTAAGTCTAAGAAGTCACTGCTCGTAAGCTGTGGCGGTGGAATTGTCGAGAAGGACGTCAATCTTGCGCTCATGCGTGAGATGGGAGTCATTGTGTTTCTCGACGGCGATCTTTCTGACTCGCTTCGTCAAATTCAGCGCACGGATAGGCGCCCTGATCTGGGAAGCTTTGAAAACGCTACTCAGCTCTATAGACGTCTGCGTCCACGTTATGAGGCCGCTGCTGATATTACTATTGATATTCGTGAGAAAACGTTTGAGCAGGTAGCCATTGATTCTGGCAAGCTGCTTTGGGAAAGAGGTCTTCTATGAGTGACAATGTTCAGGCTGAGCTTGAAGAGGAATTGCCACCTGTTCAGATTAAACAGTGGGTTTCTATTCCTGGTGGCTCTATTGCACTTCGTTCTGGTGCGGGTGTTCTTTCAAACTTTGGTACTGAGCTCAGAACCGCAGTGGGAAGACCTCATCGCTGTGCTTTTCTTGTCAGCAATCAGGCAGACGAAGACCTTGCTGAGCTTCTGCGTAGAGACCTCACCACTATTGGTTTTCTCGTCACACGTGTAGATGTAGAAGATGCCAATGCAGACAATACCTGTGCCTCAGTTGCCACGGTAGTTGCTGCCTTGCCA
>CAUTGQ010000017.1:0-13996 GCA_963538075.1 uncultured Atopobiaceae bacterium | reverse complement strand
CCAGCACTTCTCACCAGCGCATTTAGGGGCGAGAATGACCGTGTGGCCGTAGATATCTCTGAGGAGGGCAAAGGCTTCTCCACAGACCTGCCAAGCAACCGCGCTCAGCAGTATCACGCTTGGGTGCCTATCATGACCGGCTGCAATAATTTCTGCACGTATTGCATTGTTCCTTACGTTCGCGGTCGAGAGCGCAGTCGTACCTTTGAGGCTGTTATTGGTGAGTGCGAGCGTCTTGTTGCAGATGGTGTTCGCGAGATTACTCTGCTTGGACAAAATGTTAACTCGTATGGTCGTGACCTTTACGGCAAGCCTCGTTTTGCGGAGCTTTTACGTGCTGTTGGTCAGACAGGTGTCGAGCGCATTCGTTTTACCTCGTCAAATCCAAAAGATCTTACTGATGAGACTATTGCAGCTATGAAAGAAACTCCAGCTGTCATGCCTCACCTTCATCTTGCGGTTCAAAGCGGATCCACACGCGTTCTCAAGAAGATGAACCGTAGTTATACACGAGAAGAGTACTTGGACGTGGTTTCTCGTCTTCGTGCGGCTATCCAAGGTTTGGCACTTTCAACTGACATTATTGTTGGCTTCCCAGGAGAGACCGAGGAAGATTTTGAAGATACGCTTTCTTTGGTCAAAGAGGCTGGTTACTCTTCTGCGTATACCTTTATTTACTCTAAGCGCCCAGGAACTCCCGCAGCAAAATACGAAGACAACACGCCTCACGAGGTCATTCAGGAGCGCTTCGACAGACTTGCCGAGCTTGTGGCTCAGCAGGCGCATGATGCTAACCAAGTAGATTTGAATACTACGCAGGCAGTTCTTGTTGAAGGAACTTCCAAACGCGATGATACTGTCATGGTGGGACATAGCGAGAAGAACCAAACTGTGCACTTCAATTTGCCAGAGGGTTATACGCCAGAAGACCTTATCGGCAAAATTGTTGATGTTCATATTGATGAGGCTCGTACTTGGTACCTGCGTGGAACCATGGAGTCTGATCCACGATGAGCTCTCATGGCTCGGTAATCTGTATTGTAGGTCCCACGGCTTCGGGCAAAAGCTCATTGTCCGAGCTTGTTGCCAAGAAGCTTGAGACCTCTGTCATTTCTGTTGACGCAATGCAGGTCTATCGTGGCATGGATATTGGCACTGCTAAAACCCCCGTTGAGGAGCGAGAAGTTCCTCTTTTGATGGTAGATTGCGCCAACATTTCGGAAGAATATTCTGTTCAAATGTTCCAGACTGCGGCGCGCACAGAAGCTCATATGCTCCTAGATGCAGGTAAAACGCCTGTATTCTGTGGCGGAACGGGTCTTTATCTTGATTCGATTATCGACCAGATGGAGTTTCCCTCAGGGTCAATCGAGTCTCCTGTACGTACTCGTTATGAAAAGCTTGCAGAAGAGCTAGGGCCTGAGGGCTTACACGAGTTTCTCGCCACTAAAGATGCAGCAAGTGCAGAACTTATCCATCCAAATAACGTGCGACGCGTTGTAAGGGCTTTAGAGCTCTTGGAAGAGGGCAAGTCGTATGCAACTCATCATGAGGGCTTAAAGGCTCATACGCCGTACTTTGATGCCCAGATATGGGGTCTTACGATGGATGATCGCCAGCGTCTGTATGAGCGAATTAACCAGCGAGTAGATCTTATGTTTGAGCAGGGGCTTGTTGAAGAAGTTCAGTCGCTTATTGAGTCGGGACTTTCTGAGAATTGTACAGCTGGTCAGGCTATTGGCTACAAAGAGTTCTTTGCGTATTTTGCTGGCGAGCAATCGCTGGAGCAAACTTGTGAGCTTATTAAGCAGCACACCAGGCAGTATGCTAAGCGACAGATTTCTTGGCTTAAACGAGATGGCCGAGTCAGGTGGCTTGATATGGACCAGCTTTCGCCTGAGGAAGCCCTCGAGCTAATTCTTTCTCAGCATTCTGACGTACAATGCCAGTAGGACATATCAAAAACTAACGTATTTACCTTGTCTTAGATGGGGAGTTTATGGGTCGTTTTGTTCCATTTTCTACCGCTCCTAAAGTTGAACGAGCAATTCTTGTAGGCGTTGATTGCGGTAAAAGCGATTGGTCGCTTGAAGAATCAATGGACGAGCTTGAGCGTCTGACCCAAACTGACGGCGCTGAAGTCTTTATGCGTCTTACGCAAAAACTTGATGCGCCCGTTCCTAAGACGTTTATTGGTAAAGGTAAAACCGAAGAGCTTGTTTCCCTGGTGAGAAACACCAATACTGACGTTGTCATCTTTGATGATGAGCTCACACCTTCTCAGCAATCTAACCTAGAAAAATTGCTAGGTGAGCCTGTTAAAGTCATTGACCGAACAGCGCTGATTCTTGATATTTTTGGTATTCACGCGCGCACTAAAGAAGGTCGACTTCAGGTACAACTTGCGCAGCTTCAGTACGTACTTCCAAGGCTTCGCGGCATGTGGAGTCACCTGGTAGGCGAGCAAACTCGCGGTGGTATTGGTAGCCGTTTTGGTCAGGGTGAGAGCCAGCTTGAGGTTGACCGTCGTCTTATTAGAAAGCGTATTTCAACTCTTAAAAATGAGCTCAAGCAGCTCAGCCAAAGGCGAGAAGTTCAGTCAAAGTCCAGGTGGAATTCTGGAACGTTTAGTGTCTCACTTGTTGGTTATACCAATGCCGGTAAGTCAACTCTTCTGAATCAACTCACAGGCGCGGATGTATACGCAAAAGACGAGCTCTTTGCAACTCTTGATCCAACTACCAGAGCACTTTCTCTTGATGAAGGAAGAAAGATTGTTCTTACCGATACTGTTGGATTTATTCAAAAACTTCCAACTAATCTGATTGAGTCCTTTAAATCTACACTGGTTGAAGCTCAAGAAGCTGATCTTCTGCTACTGGTCGCTGATGCAACTGACAAGAATCTTTCTAAAGAAATTGCAGTTGTTCGTAGTATTTTGAAAGATATTGAGGCCGATAAAAGCGATCAAATTCTTGTTCTTAACAAGGTTGATTTACTCTCTGAGCAAGAACTTCAAATGCTAAAAGTGCTCTACCCAGACGCTGTATTTATTTCTGCTCAGGAAGGCACGGGCATTAACGGTCTTCTCCACAAGATTCAAGAAATAGCTAGCGCTGGCGACAAAGTGATTAGTGCACTTATCCCGTTCAATAAAGGTGCTCTTGTTAAGTCTGTTCACGAGAGATGCCAGCTTCTGCACGAGCAATACGTAGCTGAAGGTCTTTTGCTATCAGTTAAAGCCGATACCTATATGCAGGCACTTTTAGAGCCTTATGTGGTGTCAGAGGACGATATTCTGACTGACGAATAAGGCAATGAGCAGCAAAATTGGTTGGTGCAAAATATAAACGATAAGCGAATGTTTTCCCATCTCTGTTATAAGGGGGAGGGAAAATGTTTTCATCCAGTTAGGATAGCCTTCTGCTTTGAGCTGTCTGTTAAACGCAGCTCCACTTACATACAAGAACAAATAGGGGAGCAATGGATAGTAATCTCCAGATGAAAAAGTTGGAGAAGGAAATCCCGCCCAGGCTAAATACGGTGTTTGATACAACTCTTTAGGTAATGAGAAAACCATGTTACCTATACCAATGTGACCTGCAGACATTGGAATGCAGATAACAAATAACAACAGAAAAAGAATTGCTGCTGCATACCCTTTGGGCGGATTAGCGAAACGTGAAATAAGAGCTTCTACCAAGGTGCATGAAGCCATGCAGAAGAAAATTCCAAAGTTAATAGGAGTATCAATATTCGCAAAGGTAGTAGCTGCGAATATTGCAAGAGCAACAAGACCGTAAACTCCTGCTCGCTTAAAAGAATTTTTTGAAAAAGCGCACATGCAGCCAGCAATAAAAATAAAGGGATACGAAATTGAAGGCACCCAAATTTGCATGACTAAAGGAGTAAACCACGTAAGCTTGATGTGAGAGATAAAGAACAAATCATAGGTAAAGTGAAACAGTATCATTGATACCACTGAGATTCCTCGAATAGTATCAAAGAAAGTTACTCTACCTTTGGATTGTTCTAATTCCACACCCATACTGTGACTATGAAATTGATCTAATAAGTGCAGTAACCCTACCTAAAATGACAGGATTCTGTACGTAGATTGGCTCCATAAAATCGTTTTCTGGCTGAAGACGAATACGATTATTTTCTCTATAGAATGTCTTAACAGTCGCAGAGTCATCAATGAGAGCAACAACGATTTCTCCGTCATGGGCATCTTGCTGCTCTTTTACAACAATATAATCGCCATCAAAAATACCAGCGTTAATCATTGATTCTCCACGTACGCGAAGAATGAAAGAGCTTGAATCTCCAACAATGCTTGTTGGAAGAGATAGAGATTCCTCAACGTTTTGCTCAGCAAGAATAGGTGTGCCTGCGGCAACACGTCCTACAAGAGGAAGACTAATGACATTATTAGCTACATCTTGCGTTACTGGAGCGAGCTTTGCTGCGTCAGAAGTGCTAGAAGCCTGGGGAACAATCTTCATAGTACGAGGCTTCTTTGGGTCTCTATCAATAAGGCCAAACTGCTCCAGGACCTTTAGATGCATATGGACAGTTGAAGGAGATGCAAGATTAACAGCAGCACCAATCTCTCTTACTGAAGGGGGATAGCCGTGTTGATCTGTGTATGAACAGATGTATTCATAAATTGCTGCCTGACGCTTGCTGAGTTTGCCCTTTGGCATATGAGCCTCCTTTTTCTTTTTAGTAATAATACACGTGTTCTAAAAATTAATCAAACGAATGTTCTATTTTTTCTTGACACGAACAAATGTACTACATATTATTAGTACAAACGTTCGGACATGACTTTTTGTCCGGTGTATTAGATATAACTAGTTCCGTAAAAACTATTACGGAAGGAAATGATATGAGGCGTATGTATCAGTCAAAGATGTATCAGGTTAACGGCACTTCAGCACTTGCTTCTTATAAGCCTGCATTCAAGGTTATTGAAGGCGGCGCAAAGAAGGGTTCCGTTGCACCTCAGCTTGAGGAAGTCTCTTACGTAAAGACGCTGACTAACAAAGAGGCTTTTATTGCAGGTCTTATTGTTACCGCATCATTTATTCTGATGTTTGCGATTTCTTTCCTTCGTACAACTGCTCTTAATTCATTTGCAACATCTGTAATGGATAGCGCTTCACAAACAATTACCGTTCAGAGCAATGATACGTTGTGGTCAATTGCAGAGAGCAACCCAATTGAGGGCGTCTCTACAGAGCAGCAAGTAAGTTGGATTAGAGAAAGAAATAATCTCGATTCTTCTCTTTTAAGAGCTGGACAAACCTTAGAGATTCCTTCTGTATCTAAATAGTAAATATTTATGTAAATTTCTCTCAGAATTCTGTGTTGATAGCAGTCAATACCTGCGTAAAATGGTATCTTCCTTTTATACGAAAAAAGGGGATTCCATGCGTTGTCCAAAATGCGGTCACGAAGAGTCAAAGGTTATTGATTCTCGCTCATCTGAGAATAACGATGCCATTAGAAGGCGTCGCGAGTGCATGTCCTGTAAGTTTCGTTTTACAACCTATGAGCGCTTAGAAGAGATTCCTATCACCGTTGTTAAGAAAGACGGTCACAAGGAGCCTTTTGATAGACAGAAGCTTATGAGAGGTCTTGTTGCTGCAACAGTAAAGAGAGATATCTCTGTTGCTTCTCTTGATCATTTTATTGATGGTATTGAGTCTCAGATTAGAGATAAGGGTCAATACGAGATTAAATCTGAAGATCTTGGAAGCATTGTGCTTAAAAACCTAGTTATGCTCGATAAAGTTGCATACATTAGGTTTGCTTCTGTCTATAGAGACTTCAAAGATGTTGATGAATTTAGCGCAGAATTAAGGAGCCTGAATTAATGAGCAATTTTGACATCCAGCTACCTATTAAACGCCTTAATCCTACTGTTGAGCTACCTTCGTACGCCTATACAGGAGACGCTGGATTAGATCTTAGAAGTGCTGAAGATATTGATCTTGCTCCTTTTGAGCGCAAACTTATTTCCACTGGTTTAGCTATTGCAATCCCTGATGGATACGCAGGATTTGTTCAGCCTAGAAGCGGCCTTGCCCTTAAAAAGGGCCTTTCTATGGCAAATACTCCAGGCCTTATTGATGCTCATTATCGCGGTGAGCTTAAGGTTTGTGCCATTAACCTTGATAGCAAAGAAACTATTCATATTGAGCGCGGTGAGCGCATTGCGCAGCTTGTGATTCAACAGGTCCCTGTTGTACAGCTTGTTGAAGTTGATGAGCTTGATCAGACTGATCGCGGTACAGGCGGTTTTGGTTCAAGCGGCGTTCAATAATTTTTTATTTTGGTGATAAGCGCTTCAGCGCTTGCATATAGGAAAAGCCTCTTTAGGAAGGAAGAGCTTAATGGAGAAGTTCTTTAAGGTAGCTGAGCGTGGCAGTAATCCCGCTCAAGAGTTTAGGGCTGGAATTACTACATTCCTCGCAATGGCATACATTATTGCAGTAAACCCAGCTCTTCTCGCTGCTGCAGGAGTTCCAGTTTCGGCAGCTATTACTGCTACCTGTCTTGGTGGCGGCATTATGACCATTTTGATGGGTCTTTTCTCTAACCGACCACTTGCTTGCGCATCTGGTATGGGTGTAAACGCTGTTGTAGCCTTCTCTCTTACTCCAATTACTGGTGGAGATTGGCACGCATCAATGGCAGTTATCTTCATTGAAGGAATTGCTATTCTTCTTTTAGTTCTCTGCGGCCTTCGTGAAGCAATCATGGATGCAATCCCTGTAAACCTACGCCACGCAATCTCAGTTGGCCTAGGTCTTTTTATTGCCATGATTGGTCTCAAGAACAGCGGTATTATCGTTGCAAATGAGTCCACACTTGTTGCTCTTGGCGATATTTTCTCTCCAACCTTTATCGTTGGTGTAATTTCCATTGTTGCAACAGTTGTTCTTTACTCTGCTCGTGTTAAGGGTTCCCTGCTTATCGGCATTATTCTTGCCGTACTTGCTGGTATTCCTCTTGGTGTTACCGCAAGCCCTACTGGCATTGTTTCTGGTCTTGATTTCTCCACTTTTGGTGCACCATTCTTGACCGATAGCGCTGGCGTCATGGGTATTGTTAAGGCACTGACAACTCCAGTTCTTCTTGTATTTGCATTCTCTTTGATGATGTCCGACTTCTTCGATACCATGGGTTCTGCTATGGCTATTGCTAAGCAGGGAGACTTCCTCACTGAGGACGGCAACGTTAAGGACATCAAGCAGATCCTCATTGTTGACTCTGCTGCTGCAGCTGCAGGTGGTTTCTTTGGTGCTTCTTCCATTACCACATTCATCGAGTCCGCATCCGGCGCTGCTGACGGCGGTCGTACTGGTCTTTCTTCTATTTTCACCGGTCTGCTCTTTATTGCAGCAGCATTCATTGCACCTCTCATTTCTATCGTCAGCTCTGCAGCAACTTGTGGTGCACTGGTCCTTGTTGGCTTCCTGATGATGTCTGAGGTTACCGAGATTGATTGGAATGATCTTCTTGAGGGCTTCCCAGCATTCATGGTTATCGCTGGTATTCCAATGACTTACTCAATCTCTGACGGCATTGGCTTTGGCTTCATCTTCTATGTTGTTGTTGCTCTTGTTACTGGTAACGTTAAGAAGGTTAAGCCTCTGATGTGGGTTGCAACTCTTGCGTTTGTTGCTTACTTCATCATTGCTAACTAGTTTTTAGTATTAGGGGAGCGCGTTCAAGATGGGGGTCTTGACGCGCTTCTTTTTTATTTGTGAATAGATTGTGTGCAATCTATTTTTTAGAGATAAATGATAATGATTGTCACCAGTAGGGTATAACAAAGCCAGTTACGATTTATACGATTGGAGCCAATCATGGCAGACGTTATTACTAAAGACCTTGTTATTGTTGGCGGTGGTCCTGCAGGACTTTCAGCAGCAATTTATGCAAAACGCGCTCTTCTCGATACTGTTGTTTTAGAGAAACAGGCGGTAGGTGGCCAGGTCATCACCACTACTGAGGTTGAGAATTATCCTGGTATGCCAAACACTGATGGCTTCACTATTACCGATACTCTTCAGAAGCAAGCTACAGACCTTGGCGCAGAGATTGTCATGGCCAATGTCCTTTCTATTGTTAAGGATCCAGAGACTAACCTCTTCGTGCTGGAGACTTCTGAGGGAACCTATCACGCAAAGGCTGTCATTGTTTCTGGCGGCGCTAACCCTCGTCATGCTGGCTTTACCAACGAAGAGAAGTTCACTGGCAAGGGTGTTTCTTACTGCGCTACCTGCGATGGAATGTTCTATCGCGGTAAGCAGGTATTTGTTATCGGCGGCGGCAACACCGCTGTAGAGGAGTCTCAGTTCCTGGCTCGTTTTGCTGACAAAGTAACTCTTATTGTCCGCAAGGATCACCTAAGAGCTAACGCAACTGCAATTAAGCAGTTTGAGGAGAATCCTAAGACAGAGATTCGTTATCTGACCAGCATCACTGCAGTTGATGGTAACGATTTGCTTACTTCCATCACCTTCCGCAATAACCAGACGGGAGAAGAGCACACAGAAACCTTTGATGAGGGCAGCTTTGGTGTCTTTGTCTTGGTAGGTCGCGTGCCTTCAACCGAGCTTCTAACAGACCTTGTAGACCTTGACGAGCAGGGATATGTCCTTGCTGACGAGCGCATGGCTACTAAGACACCTGGTCTCTTCACTGCAGGAGACCTCAATAAGAAGCCGCTGCGTCAGATTATTACTGCAGCAGCAGACGGTGCCATCGCTGCAACTTCTGTTGCATCTTATCTTGGACAGCCTGTCGAGGGCTAAGAGTTTCTCGATAAGAAGCTTTAAAGTTTGATACCAAAAGGGGACCGCAAACAATTACGGTCCCCTTATTATTTCTTTGGCGAGAAGAACTACTAAAGGTCAATCCAATATCTTTGCGTAAGCACATTGTCCTCATCAAGGACTTCGTTTTCGAGTATTCCGCCGTTATTGATGATAGACTTTGCCGAACCGATATTATCTTTACGACAGCACATGAGAACACGCTTGATGCCAAGTTTCTTGCATTCTTTGAGTGCAAGCGCAATCATTGCTGTTGCATAGCCTTTTCTTCTCTCACTTGGTCGAATTCCATCACCAATGTGTCCGCCACTGTATAGAAGCCCCTCATTAAGGCAATGGCGAATATTTACAGCTCCAACAAAAATGTCTTTATCGTAGTCATAGCAAAAGAGGGTTGTTGTAGGCACTCGACCAGCTGGAACTGGTTCCTTTACGTCTAGTTGTTCTAGATAGTTTGTAAAGTCATGGTGATCATATCTAAAAATGTGTCTTGGGGATGGATTTGTATGATTAGTCTCGATATCATATTTCCACTCATCAAGCATCTCTATGAGCTTGGCTTTATTTTCCTCGCTTGGCTTAATAAGAGCGATCTTCATGTAACTCCTTGAGATAATTAAATTTTCTATTCCTTTTTAATACAGTAATTCTACATTCTTTATCTAAAAGATGACCGCGCGCCTTTGAGGCTGGCGCGGACTTCTTTCCAGTTGGGATAGAAGGTGGCAAGAAGCGCATAGAATTCGCGGTTATGCCCGCGAACGTAAAGGTGGGTGAGTTCGTGAGCGATAACGTACTTCAGGGCTTCTTTGTCATGTTCGGCGAGCTCAAGATTAAGCGTGATGGCTGATGTGCTTGTATTGCACGAGCCCCAACGGCTCTTCATGCGGCGCACTCGATACTGCGAGGCGTGCTTTTGAGCTTTTGTTTCCATATCGGTGGTGAGTTCGGGCAGGACTGCACGCATCTCTTGGGCGAGAAACTCATCAAATGTTTTATGAATGACTCGCTGTGAAGTTTCGGAGGCAAGGTTGTTCAGGTAGCGGTTGGGAAGCGTGATAACAACGTCGTGTTCAAAGATGCGTGCCGTCCGTTTAGATCCATGAATGATTCGCAGGTTGTACGGGTGTCCCCAAACGCTCACCGTATGTCCAGAGGTTATGGGAGTTGGAGCTTGGGGCTCTTTCTCGCCAAGTAAAGAGGTGCGAGAAAGTGCGGCGCGGATCCAATCGGATTTGGATTCGACAAAGGAAATCGCAGCCGCTTCGGAAGTGTGCCACGGATAGCTCACGTTAACGCAACCTTCTCGACTAACACGCAGATTGATGTTCTTGACGGCCTTGCGCGTGAGTCGTACGGAAATGCCTGCTATCTGTACGGTCTTTGTGGTCACATGAATCCTTACCATGATTTGGCTGGTGGTGTGTACATAGTATGACACTAGCATGCGCATGCTATGGAGAGCGTGGGGTGGCAAAAGCTCGTTTTTTGTGATTGCTTGACAATGAATTTTGTTACGTTGAAATGTAGCGCGCTATAGATTATCAATTGAACTATTTTGTTCAATCTACCTGCGGATATATAATAAATATGCAGGTAGATTGCTTGTTTTTAATTAGAAGGGGAGTAATGAATTGAAAATAAAGTAGTTTGACTAGAACAATGAATAAAACTTATCAGAAATAACATTACGGGAAATAAGATCTTTTTATTTTGATATCCAGATAAGAACTTAATCTAAATGTCTCAATAGACTTGAATAGTTTTTACAAATTTCTAGCTAAACTCATCAGGCAAAATTAAATTGGATTTTTGAATATCTTCATACAGAGAAGTCACAGAGTGTCGGAGTTCTATCAGTGATTGCTAATCGATAAGTAATTAGATCTAGCAAGTAGCAAAACAATATATAAAAGAGGTGCCGTAGTTAAGCTTAAATTACTAGAGGTATAAATACTCATGAAGGATTAAGAACGTGGCTTAAAACGGCTCTCAGAGGCTCAAATTTTGAAGTATTTAGACGTGGGGTATGAAAGTTGAGGCGGGGTTAAAGTATTGTGGCTTTCTTGACGAACAAGAGACCTCTCTTGCGGTTATATATAAAAGTCTGATAATCGATATTATGTAAACTAATGAATTAGAGAAAAAGGAGAAGGATTTTGAACCCCTCTCCTTTGTGTTGTTAGTACGCTTGTGATGCACGCTACACCGATGAGTCAGTCATGACATTTAATTTAATCATGACGTCGCTCTCGTACATCTCATCAAAAATGACAAGAATCTTATCGAGTGCCATCAGTTCAGTTTGGCCGGTTGGAATAATATCCAAGCCCGCACGATCAATAGTTACAACCCTCACTTTGTCTGGCCATGGAATGTCTTGAAGCAATTTGCCCTCTACAGGGCTTCCCTGACCAATAGTGAACTCATGAAGGATTTTCTCGCCAGAATCCAGTGTTGGTTTAGACTCCCCTTGCTGAGAAGCTAAGAATTCCGCGAGTAAGTGCTCGTAGAATGGGTCAACACGTAGGATATTTGCGGTTACATAGGACACGATTGCAACTGCTGACATGGCCATAAGAGCCTCGAGAGACCCTGTGAGCTCAAATATAAGCACTACTCCGGTTACAGGCGCCCTTACAGCTCCAGCAAAAATGCCTGCGACGCCCATTGCAATGAAGTTTGGTGCATACGCCATAGGAATACCAAAAATATGGGTAGCTACCAGGGCAAACAGTGTTCCAACAAGTGTTCCCATAACAACCATTGGAAAGAGCGTTCCTCCAGGCGTTCCTGCAGCAAAACACGTTGTGGTAAAGAAGTATTTGCCCAGTAAAAGCACTATAACCATGAGCTCGGTAAGCGTTGCTGGCTCTTTGATTTTCTCGATAATGGCGTCGCCACCGCAAAGAAGGTCTGGCCAGGTAAAGGCCATAATTCCTGCTAGCATGAAAGGAATAATAAGCCTCGAGAAAGGCACCAGTTTATCAATCTTTTTGTAAAGTCCCTGGGCAAAGAACATTCCCTTATTGTGGAGTGCGCCCAATAAACCGCAGGTAACACCCACAAAAAGTACAAAAGCATAGTCAACGTGTGGCAGTGGCGCCACGTACGGAAGCAGAAGAACAGGCTTCATGCCAAGCACGTTAGAAACCAGGAAGTCAGCACCTACTGAAGCGGTCATTGCCGAGATGATCAGTGGAGCATGAAACTCTTTCTGGATCTCTTCGATAGCAAATAGCGTACCTGTAAGAGGCGCGTGGAAGGCAGCAGACATTCCTGCTGCAGCGCCACAGGTAACCAGAAGACGTTCTTCTCCCCTTTTGCGTTTGAGCAATTTAGATACTGCTTTGCCGGAAACAGCGCCTAGCTGGACTGATGGACCTTCTCGGCCCATTGAGAGGCCACCAAAGGCCACCAGAACGCCTTGAATGAACTTGACGGGAAGAACTCGGTACCAAGGCATGTCGGCAGATCCCATGACCTCAGCGTTGGTCTGAGGGATTCCAGAGCCGGCAGTATAGGGTTCAAACTTCATGAGCAGGCAAACAGCCACCATAAGAATGAGCAGAACGCCAAACCAGAGGGCCATATAAGGCCAATTACCTGCGATTGATTGGGTAATGGAGCGCATTTGTGCTTCTGCAAATGAGAGACAAAGGCGATACAGCGTTACAACGCCACCACCCAAAAGGCCAACAAGCAGGCCTTCTCCAATGAGAGCTACCTGAAACCTTCGAGAAAAGTGACGCTCAATAACGTTTGTCTTATGTTTGAGATAAAACGCCACAATCTCCCCTAGCAGTTTTTTGGTTAATAAAAAGCACGTAAAGCGTACTTGAATATTGTACGACTTTACGTGCGTATGGTTAAAAGTTTGTACGAGAAATTGTACAAAGCAGAGGACGTGCGTTTGGCTATTGGTTAGCCAGAGAATGGTCCTCCACCATAGCAAGCATACACTGGACCCTCGATAACACCGACGGACTCGTTAGCTGCATGAATCATGCGGCCGCCGCCAATGTAGATTCCGACGTGCTCATAGCCTGCGCGGGTGAAGATAATGTCTCCGTAGTTGAGCTCGTCCATGGAATCATGCCAGTTACCAGCAGCGCGAATAGCACGACCAATGGTTCCAGCGGTACCTGCACGATAGCCGAGGAAGCAGTAGTAAATCAAGCCACCACAGTCAAAGCCGGAAGCAGGAGAAGCTCCGCCCCAAACGTATGGATAGCCAATGCATGCGTATGCAGTTGCAACGCCACCGCCTGCAGCTGGGTAGCCACCGCCACCACCGGAGTAAGATCCGCCGCCGGAGTTAGAGCTGCTGTTAGAACTACTGCTCGAGCTGCTCGAACTGCTTGAACTAGAGCTTGAAGAGCTGGAGTTAGAATCATTGGAAGAGCTGTCGTTTGACTCAGAGCTGGCAGATGGAGTCTCACGGGTAACAGTCTCAATTGCATAAGCAACGTTGTTGTTAGCCGATGCAGCCTCCTGAGCAGCAAGCTGCGCCTTTACCTCTGCATCAAGGGAGTCGTAGTAAGCCTTAGCCTCTGCAACCTGGCTCTGAAGGCTATCTGCAGTCGTCTTCATCTCAGCGACCTGAGCCTGGAGGTTCTCCTGCTCAGCCTGAAGCTCAAGCTGCTGTGCCTGAAGCTGATCGCCAAGAGCCTTGACGGTATTGATGGAGTCAGCCTCCTGCTTGCTGGTGCGGTCCATATAGTAGACGCGGCTGACAAAGTCCTCTGGGCTGGATGCTCCAAGGAGGAAATCCAAAGTCTCCTGTGGACCCGCCTTATAAGCACTCTTCATAGCAGCAGAAAGGACAAGACGCTGCTTGTTGAGCTGGTCTGTAGTCTCTGCAATCTGCTCCTGAACCTCACCAATCTTGTTGTTGGTGGCGTCAAGTGCATAGGTTTTCTCGTTAAGGTTATCCATGGCCTCTGCAAGAGCTGCACCAAGTGAATCTAGCTGGGCAGATGCGGCCTCAAGATCGCTTTGTGGGTCTGCGAATAGCCTAGCTGGGGTAAGCAGCGTAGCAGCTACACCAAGACCTGCAAATAAGAGAGCGTCTCGTCTTGTGAAAGATCGGAGATCGGAAGAGCACACGTCTGAACTCCAGTCACAGCGATAGATCTCGT
>CAUTGQ010000016.1:0-14007 GCA_963538075.1 uncultured Atopobiaceae bacterium | reverse complement strand
GATCTCGGGAGAGCGCCTGGGAGAGATTGGCGACATCGTCCACAAGGACATCGACAACATGGAGATGGTGGTAGGGCATCTCTGGACGATAATGGCAGCTGACTTCATCGTCGCAGCTATCCTGCTCGCAGCTGCAATCGTCGTCGATTGGCGCATGGCGTTACTCATGATCTCGACCCTGCCAATAGCACTGGCCTTTCTTACAGCGGGACTGAGAAAGGCACAGGTCCTCGAAGGTAAATGCGGCGACGACGCAGCAGACATGACAAGCCTGTTCGTCGAGTACGTGAAGGGCATCCCACTGCTGAAGGCCTTTGCCGAAAGTGAGGATCTCGATCGCAGGCTCGAGGCAACGGTGGCGAACTTCGGCGAGAGCAGCAAGACAGCTTCGCGAAACAAGGCGCTCGTGCTGTCCGCCTACAGCTTTACGGCGGACCTCGCCTTCGTGGTCATGGCGGCAGGCGGTGCCCTGTTCATGCTGAATCGCTCCTTACCCCTGTTCGTCTATATCGGCTTCATCGTTGCGAGCGTGGAGTTCTACAAGCCATTCTTCGCCATGGAGTCACACTGGATGAACTACCTCAAGGTGAGGGACAGCTTCCGCAGGATAGAGAAGATCGTCTACGCGCCTGCCGTCCCAGAGCCCGAGGAGCCGCATGTGCCTTCATCGCACTCGATCGAGTTCGACGGGGCGTGCTTCTCTTACGGAAGGGACTCGTTCAAGCTGTCCGAGGCGACTTTCACGGTCCCCGAACACACTATGACGGCACTCGTGGGCGAGTCCGGATCGGGCAAAAGCACGCTGACCAACCTCCTGCTGAGGTTCTGGGATGTGGACGCGGGAAGTGTGAGTGTCGGCGGCGTAGACGTGAGGGACATTCCCTACGATGACCTTCTGGCCTCTATCAGCGTCGTCATGCAGGACGTTCGGCTTTTCGCCGACACCATCGAAGGGAATATTCGCATCGGAAAGGCAAACGCGACGCATGAGGAGGTGGTGGAGGCGGCCAAGAAAGCCTGCATCCATGAGTTTGTGATGTCGCTCCCCCAGGGCTACGAGACACCTATCGGGGAGAACGGTGTGGGTCTCTCGGGCGGCCAAAAGCAGAGGCTGTCCGTCGCGCGGGCATTCTTGAAGGACGCCCCCATCCTCGTTCTCGACGAGATGACAAGCAACGTAGACCCGGTTAACGAGGTGCTCATGCAGAGGGCAGTCTCTGCGCTGGCGCAAAACCGTACGGTGCTTGTGGTGGCACACCATCTAAGTACCATTCGCTCTGCCGATCAGATAATTGTGATGCAGCAGGGAAAAATCGTTCAGCGGGGCACCCACGAGCAGCTTCTCGAGGAGAACGCAGGCTACTACCGGACCCTTTGGGAGCAGGGGGCCAAGACGGAAGGTCGGGCATGAACGCCTCTGCGCATGTAGCTCTCGGCAAGGCGACATTCCGATACTCGGGAAAGAGCAGCAATGCTATCCACAGCGTCGACTTGGATATTCATGAAGGCGAGTTCGTGCTCCTGACAGGAAGAAGTGGCTGCGGGAAAACCACGGTCGCACGGCTTATAAATGGTCTTATCCCTCATTTCTACGAGGGCGAGCTGGAAGGAACGGCGAAAGTCGGCGGAACGGAAACGCGCGAGATGGGAATCGGAGATATCGGAAAGATGGTCGGCTCGGTTTTCCAGGACCCGCGCAGCCAGTTTTTCATGACCGACACGACGAGCGAGGTGGCATTCGGCTGCGTGAACGCGGGACTGCCACGCAACGATGTTGAGCAGCGAGTCGAAAGCGCATTCCAGCGTATGAGCATCCAGCGCCTGCGGGATAGGAGCGTATTCGAGCTCTCGAGCGGAGAGATGCAGCTGGTGGCCATAGCCTCCTGCTATGCGATGGGGCCTTCCGTGTACGTCTTCGACGAACCGTCTGCAAACCTCGATATGGGGGCCGTGGAGACCCTCAGGAAGACACTATCCGAGCTGAAACGCGAAGGAAAGACCGTCATCGTTCTGGAGCACCGACTCTTCTATCTATCCGACCTCATCGACCGGATGATTGTTATCGAAGACGGTACCGTATCCCACGTATACGACGCAGTCAGTGCGTTGTCCCTCGACGACGCCACACTCGCCCATATGGGCCTAAGGAGCTTGCAGCTGAAGTCGGCATTAAACGCTATATCCGACCACGAGCCGACCTTGTCAAAGCGTGAGAAAGCGGTCTTCGAGATAAATAATCTTACGGTCTCATACGGCTCACAGCATTCGACGAGGAGCGGCGGGTCGACACCGCGCGACCCCCGCACCATCGGCCCGCTGAGCTTCTCCGCCCGACTCGGCGAGGTAAT
This sequence comes from uncultured Atopobiaceae bacterium, assembly GCA_963538075.1. Classification (GTDB taxonomy): domain Bacteria; phylum Actinomycetota; class Coriobacteriia; order Coriobacteriales; family Atopobiaceae; genus Lancefieldella. Next base: position 11,659 of record CAUTGQ010000016.1, on the reverse strand, counting down.
CGGAATCATAGGGGAAAACGGTGCGGGGAAGACAACTCTGTCGCGCCTGTGCTGCGGACTTGAGAAAGAGGATAGGGGCACCGTGTCCGTAGACGGCAGACCTCTTTCGCCAAAGAAGCGGTTGGGGCGCATTCGACTAGTCATGCAGGATCCCGACTACCAGCTTTTCTCCGATAGCGTGCTGGGAGAACTCTCGTTGGGCGGGCGGAGAGATGCCGATGTCTGTGAGCGAGCACTCAGAAGGCTGGGGCTATGGGATATAAGGGAAGCTCATCCCGCAACGCTTTCGCGAGGTCAGAAGCAGCGCCTCACCATAGCATGTGCCCTCGTCGATGAGGCTTCCGCCTATTTCTTCGACGAACCGACGAGCGGTTTGGACAGGGAGAACATGGAGAGAGTCTCTTCCGCAATCCGGTCGCTCGCACAATCGGGAAGCGTCGTATTCGCCGTCTCGCACGATCCTGAGTTCCTCCTCTCTGCCTGTGACCGCATTCTCCATCTGAGCGGTGGGCTCATCGTTGACGACTTCGCCCTTTGTGGCCCGATGAGGGAGAGACTCCTGAGGTCGCTTTGGAAAGGAGACGCGCAATGGAACGCTCATACAGGCGCATAGACCCGCGAACGGCCCTGCTCTCAATCTGCCTTCTGGGCACTGCTGCAATGCTTTCCAACCGACCGGAAGCAGCCCATGCGGCATGCGTCATCGGTGCGGCATGCGCGCTCGTCTCCGGGGCATGGCGGTCGTGCATCGCCCTATCTGCGGCCTATGGCCTCATAGCCGCCGTGATGGCTCTTGCCGAGGGAGTCGGAAGCACAACGCTTATGACCGCTGTGGTCATGCTGAGCTACATGGCTCAGAAGTTTGTAGTTCTGGCTCTACTGGGCGTCTCCCTTTCTAAACTGGCCTCGATGCAGGATCTTCTCGCTGCGCTGCAGTCTATGGGGGCTCCGCAGGTAGTTCTCATTCCATGCACGGTCATTCTGCGGTTCTTCCCAACTATACGCAGGGACGCCTCGCATCTCATGGAAAGCCTAAAAACGCGGCACGTGCTCGCAGGAGGAGGGTTCGCATTCCGACACCCAGCTCTCACATGCGAGCTTTTGATAGTTCCGCTCCTCATGAGGAGCGTAAGGATATCCGACGAACTGGCGGCATCCGCGCTTGCCCGCGGCTTAGATGGCGAGACCCAAGCGACGGTGCTGCGGCCCTTGTCTTTCGGAGGAATAGACGCCGTGGCAGCCGCCTTGACCCTCCTGGCAACTGGAGTACTTGCGTGGCTTCAATTCGGACCGCGATAGAAAGGTTCAGGACGAGACTTGCCTCGTCAAACCTATACGTCTTAAACCAGAACGGAAGAAAGGACTCATTATGAAAACAGGCGGAACCTCGACCATAGGGGCTCGAGATCTCGTATCCATTGGAGTTTTCGGAGCGCTGTCCCTCCTAATTTTCTTCGTAGTAGGAGGCGTCGCTGGTCTTACCGTCGTGGGGACAGTCGCCAACATACCCATCGTCTGCTTCTTCACATCGATAGCTTATCTGCTCCTTGCCGCAAAGGTCAGGAAGACCGGAACCTTCTTCATCATGGGAACCATAAACGTGCTGCCCGGCCTGATGGCGGCAAACGTCTTCGGTGTCATCGGCAGTATCGCAGGCTGGGCCCTTGCAGAAGTGGTTGCCACGCGGATTGGGTACTCGAATAGGAGAGGTCTCGTTGCGGCTTACGTCGTTGGTTGCACGCTGCAGTCGGCGCTCTACACCCTTCCCATATACCTTTCAGCTGCTCAGTATCTTTCCGAGCGCCAAGAAATATTGCGACTCACAAATGAGACCATGGCACAGTTCGTCGCAATGTTCTCGGGTCCCATGTACGTCGGAATGGTTGTCCTTACGGTGGCGACGAGCCTGGTGGGGGCCCTCGTCTCGCTGAGGGTCATGAGGAAGCACTTCGAGAAGGCGGGAATTGTCTAAGGGACGCCTCGCAACAAGAAATTTGAAAGATGGGCAGGATGGCCCCATGGCTGCTGATGACCCAAGGAGCATCGGGGATTCTCGAGGGCCATACAATAAATTGAGACACACGTGTTTCGCTAATCTAATCTTTTTCTGTTTCAGTCACATTACCTGTGGATATGCCCGCGAGTGAACTGTGTCCCAATACTTTGCATGTATCTCGCCATTACTTCGAAATCTGCCAGCCTTCAATATGCGAGCGAGCTTCAACAAAGTCATGGTAGGGGCCACTGTGCGAGATAAGGTCCTCATGGGTGCCCTGTTCTGCAACGCGTCCATCTCTAAGGAAGAAAATCTGGTCAGCTTCCTCAATTGTTGAGAGACGATGCGCAATTTCAAGCACAGTTTTTCCCTTACAGAGTTGGGCAAGGGCTGCTTGAATCTCAGCTTCGTTTTCTGGGTCAACACTTGCCGTTGCCTCATCGAGAACAACAATAGGCGCATCTTTCAAAATTGCACGAGCAATTGAGATGCGTTGTCTCTCGCCTCCAGATAGTCGAGCTCCACCTTCTCCAACTTTTGTCTTATAGCCCTCGGGCAGAGCTTTTATGAACTCATCGCAGCGTGCGGCCTTTGCCGCTTCTACAATCTCTTCAAACTGTGCATCAGGCCTGCTTAAGGCAATATTACGTTCAATCGTGTCATCCATAAGATAGACGTCTTGGAAAACCATGGAGAAGTCCTTAAGAATGCTGTCACACGAAAGCTCGCGTACATCGTGGCCTCCTATGCGTACGGAGCCGCCTGTTGCATCATAGAAACGTGCAAACAGCTTGGCAACAGTTGTCTTACCTGAACCACTTCCTCCAACAAGAGCTGCAGTAGTTCCTTCGGGGATAGACAAAGACATTCCGTTAAGTACAAGGGGCCATCTCCGTAAGCAAATGAGACGTCATGCATCTCAAGGTTGTGATGCTCAAGTTTTACAGCTTTGCAATTGTCATCGATTGCAGGTGCGGATTCGATAGCGTCAAGACGGTCGATAACTTCGCCAATGTGTCCAATTACGTAGGCAGCATCGCCATAAGCTTCGATTGATTGGAACAGCATAAAGGAGAACATCACCAGCGTGCAGAAGTTAAGAAGAGATATCGTGCCGTTCAGGAAAGAGATGCATACGATAACAATTACGCCAACTGAAGCACCGCGTGTCACAAATAGGAGCAAGGCGTTGAGGGGCTGGAAAGCAAGCTCAGTCTTGAGATTTACATTCCTGGAACGCGCGTAAGCGGAGCGCACTGCAGATACAGCAGCATCTACCTGACGGTAACTCTTAACAACAGGCATACCATGAATGTATTCCAACGTTGCCTGAGCCATATCCTCGCGTGCGTCATTTTGCGCGGGCGACAAACGCGCGGAATTTTTGAACATTAACTCAAGTACCATCGTTGCTACTGCAATTGCAGCCAATGCCAGAAAGCATGCCCGTAGATCCACAAAGGCGAGAAACGCTACCATTGCGGCTGCGGTTATGTATCCATTGCCAAGCATGTCTACCATGCGCATACCATGGATTTCCACAAATGACAGCTCGGTAGTGAGTGCCGAGAGAATTTCTCCTGATGGGTGATTGTCAAAGTAACCAAGTGGGACGCGTTTCAGCGCTTCTCCGATACGTATGCGCACCTCGTTGGAACGTTCTGCGGCTACGGTTTCCTCGGCTCGTGCTCTCAACCACATAAGTGCCGCGCGTAGCGCAATCGAAGCAACAATGGCTAGGCCAGCCAAAAGCGCAATCTTCAGATTGGGTTTCTCGCCATTTGATAAGCCAAGAAACCCGCACATGGCCCAGGCGGCAATAGCGATGGGTGCTGCTGAAACAAGTGAGATAAGAAAAGAGTATGCAAAGCCAAAGAGAATTCGCGTTTTCTTGTTGCCCGTCCAACGCACCACGTTCATAAGCGCACTAAACATTACGCTGGTCCTTTCTCGCTTCATGGTTTCTATTGGAAATGTGTGCTTCCCACATGCGGCGATAGAGATCACTTGAACCAAGGAGGTCCGTATGTGTTCCCTCAGCGACGATGTTTCCGGAATCCATGACTACTATCTTGTCAAAATTACGCACCGTTGAGATTCTGTGCGCAATTACTATCAGCGTCTTTCCACGTGCAAGTTCTGAAAGCGCCTGTTGAATGAGCTCCTCACTCTCGGGGTCTATGAACGCTGTTGCCTCATCAAGTACAAGAATTGGTGCGTCTTTCAGATAGGCGCGTGCGATGGAGATACGCTGACGTTCTCCACCCGAAAGAGCTCCTCCAGCCTCTCCAGAGAGGGTTTCAAATCCATTTGCAAGCTTATCTGCCAACTCTTCACAGTGCGCAGCGGCAAGTGCGCGCTTTACCTCGGCGTCAGTTGCGCCCTCACGTCCGAGTCTTACGTTCTCAAAGATTGTTCGATCAAAGAGGAAATTGTCTTGAGTCACAAAGCTTACAAGACCAGCTAGCTGGTCAAGTGGCATATCGCGCACGTCAGTTTTTCCTATACAAATTGTTCCTGATCCTGCGTCCCAGAATCGAGCAATGAGCTTGGCCATCGTTGACTTTCCAGAGCCGCTTGGTCCCACCAAAGCACATGAGGTACCTTCGGGCACTTCAAGTGAGATGCCGTGGAGCACTTCTTCGTCGCAATAAGAGAATCTAACGTTTTCGAATGAGACATCGTGTGATGTGATATGTGCAGGAGAGGAGACTTCGGGTAGGGGTTTCATCTCTAACAGCTTACTAACGCTGTCCATTACCTTCTCGATCTCCTTGAACATGTTTGTGTACTGGGTAATTTTGGTGAGAGGACCAATGACGCCGATAGATAACATGCAGGCAAGAGCCATCTGGGCTACGTCGATGCTTCCCGAGGCTACAAGAATGCATCCGACTGGTACAACGCCCAAAAGGAGCGTAGGTAGTATTGCAAACATGGCGTTCATGGGGATACGAGCAGACTTATACCAGGCAAGCGTTAGTTTCTCAAATTCAGAGATGTCGTTGCGAAAGCGAGCATATGAGGAGTCAGCTTGGTTGAAGGTCTTGATGACCTCGATGCCATCGATGTATTCAACAAGTGTTGAGTTAACGCGCTCACTTGCCTTCCAGTACGCTGCATAGTCTCGCTCAAAGTTTTTAAAAAGCAGCGAAAGGGGCACAATTGACAAGGCTGGTGCGATGAGCATAGAGAGCGCAAGCCGAATATCAATTGAGCTTACGATTGCAAAACACAAGATGAGAAGAAGCACATTGCTGGAAATTCCGGGATAACGTGGGCAATGGGCAGCTCCATTTGCTCAATATCGTCAATGATTATTTTCTTAAGTGCTCCAGAGGGCGCTGATTGAACATCGCCGAGGGAGCATGCAGCAAGATGTTTGCAAGCGGCGTTTCGCAAGTTTTCAAGCGTATGGTAGGCAACGCTGTGTGATGTCGATGTTGAGGCTAGATAGCCTATTGTCTGAACTGCCACTCCGAGAAGGGCAATGAGTGCCCAGCGTCCAACTTCACTGATGGCAAGGGTGCCTGATAATGAGAGCGCAATCAACTTGTAGGCGGCAAAAAAGGGAACAATGCCTCCAACAACACCTGCCACAGCAAATAACAGCGAGGCTCCAAGTTTTAGACGCTGTCCGCGTGTAAATAAAGCAAGCTGCCGTATCCAACTGCTCTCTTTCTTTTTGCTAGAGTCCATGGGTCCTCCCAAACGACGAGTATGAGCAAATTGTATTCATAGCTCGTTGAATGAGAAAAGCCCGATTGTCGCGGCTAGCTCCAAGTGTATCTATGCGGGTGGATTATCTTTCTTGTCCAGCGCTTTCACGGTAATCGCCAGGTGCCATGCCAACGACATTACGGAATGTGGAAGCAAATTTTGAGGCATTGGTATATCCGACTTCAAATGCTACCTCACCGATTGGCTTGGAGGTTGTTCGGAGGAGGGTTGCAGCTTGTGCCATGCGATAGCGTGTGAGGTATGCGTGCACACTGGCGCCATAAACCTCCTTGAACCACCGCTGCATGCTGGCATAGGGAAACTCGAACTCTTGTGAGAGCTCTTTGAGTGTCTTATGGGAAGAAAGATCAGAGGTTATAGCTCGTTCTATTTCCTTTACCTTATCAACCTGTGCGCGTGTGAGACCGTACTGTCCAATGCGTCCGCCTTCAGGAATATTACTGCCGAGAAACAAGAGAAGCTCCATAATTTTGAGTTTTAGGTAAGCATCTCTAAAGCGGTCATGAGCGTTATATATCTCGCAGAAAATATGCTCGACCGACGGTCCGCTACGGAGCACACTTGGTTCATCGCCTGAACAGAACCTCTCGTAGAGCTGTTCAACACTTACAGGAAAGCCCTCGGGAAACATTGATTGCAGCGATTTATCTGCTATGTCGGGATCAAGACAGACGGTGACACCACGGTAGTGTCCAAACGGAAACCGAAAGAGACTTTCATGTCTTGCGTGATCGTCAATACCAAGATCACCTACGTCAAGGTACAGGCATGAGTCAGTTCCGGACTCCCACTCAATTCTTCCTTCTCGACAATAGTTCAGGCAGAGCATGCGTGATTCTGGGGTAAGCTTAAAGCCCGACTCAAGGTTCCATACGCTTGTGAAGTCATTGAACATGAGGGTAATTCCAGGCATGACATCGTGCATTGTCATGATGCCCTGTCCGTCAGTACCTTCTGCCCTCCATACAGAATGATCTGTATCGTGCGTCACGCGACGGACGTTGCCACCCATGTCAGCATAGTTAGCAATATCCATCGTGTCTCCAATTTCCTTCGCTTCTCTGAAGAGCGTTCTCAAAAAATGACAGAACCTTTGACCAGCCCACATCGTCGAGCGCGCCTTGGTCTACAAACGATCCGTCTTCCATGCGGGCAAAGTCGGTGCAACATGCTCTGATGAACTCAGGATCGTGTGTTACAACCACAACAGCTCGTCCTTCCGCCGCTGCTGCGGTAACGCTTGCAGCAACCTGTTCCATATGGGCAAGGTCAAGTCCACTGGTAGGTTCGTCAAGCACGAGTAGGTTACGACCTGATGCAAGTGCCGTAGCGAGGGCAACGCGTTGCATTTGGCCTCCTGAAAGCGACAGCGGATGGCGTTGTGCCAGTTCAGTTAAGTCCAACGATGCAAGTATAGTACGGGTAAGGTGCTCGTCAGCATGTCTCGTGGAGTCGAGTACCTCATCAAATACGCTCTCTCGGAAGAGCTGATGGCTCACGTCCTGCATAACCAAGGAGCCGTACCTTGATCTGCTTGAGAATGGGCTAGGACCTTCTCCAACGTCTATGGTCCCTCTGCAACCGCTCACAAGACCGCAGAGACAGCGTGCGAAGGTAGACTTTCCGGCACCATTGCTTCCGATGATGGCAGTGACACCTCCTCGCCTGAAGGCGATGCGAGAAATGTTGATGCCGCGGCTCGACTGCGGGTAGTGATAGTCCATATCCCGTACTTCTACAAATTCGTTCTTCTCGCCCCGTGCGCAGCACTGTTCAGCTGCAATGGCTGCAAAAGTTGGTGCGCGCAAACCAAGCGCTCGCGCCTCGGCAGCAGTGGATGCATAGAATTGCTTGGAGTCAATCTCGCGTTCCACGCTGCCTGAGCGCATCACAATAATGCGATCGGCGATGCCTTCCAACCAATGGAGTCGATGCTCGGAGATGAGCACAGTGCGGCCCTCAGCTTTCCATTTTGCAACAATCTTTCGGAGAAGTCCTATGGAAGCGAAGTCAAGGTTGGAGGATGGTTCGTCAAGGACAAGAACATCCGGGTCAAGCATAGTGGCCGAGCCACAGGCAACGCGTTGTTTTTCTCCACCAGAAAGTGAGAGGCAGCTGCGGTCGATAAGATCTGTGAGCTCAAGCGCGTTGGCGACGTCCTTTAAGCGTGTGCGTATCTTATCAGGTGCTATTCCTTGGTTCTCACACGCAAATGCGAGTTCACCAGTTGTGTCCAGACAGAAGAACTGGGTTTTAGGGTTCTGGAAGACCGATCCGACCTTTGGCGCTAGTTCCCAAAGCTCGTGGTTGGAAGGTGTAAGACCACAGACCTCAATCTTCCCCGAGAGTTTCCCCTCATAATAATGGGGGATGAGGCCATTGACGAGCCTTGTTAGGGTTGTCTTTCCAGATCCTGAGGCACCCGTCAGGCAGACTACTTCACCAGGGGCTACGTTAAGGTTGACCTCAAAGAGGCTGTTTTTCTCGCTTGCCTGATAGCAGTAGCATGCATTTTTTATCTCGATCATTTCAATCCTAGTAGTAGAGCAATGGCGTGATCACCGCGCAGATAGTGGCTATGGCGAGAAAGGCGATTACTATCCAGTCTCGTACACGCATGCGCGCTTCATGTATGTTTGTGCGAGCTGTTGGTCCACCGAGTCCTCGCACAAGCGCCGAAGCAGAGAGGTCTTCACCGCCTCGCACTGCCGAGACAAGTAGTGGTACCAGGCAGCTCTCAATGGCGGAGATAGGGTTTGTGGTCGTATTGCTGCTGCGCATGCGCATTGCAGCAGCTATCTGACGATAATCTTCGGCTATTGCCGGGAAGTATCGAAGCATTACGACAAGAGGAATTTCTACAGCTTGAGGCATGTGCATACGGTCGCATGCTGCCATGAACTCACTCACTGACGTGGTTGAGACCAGCCAGGTTCCCATGGCAATACCTGGAGCAAACTGTCTCACGATTCCCGAGATGCCGAGCGTGGCAAAGAGAGCAACTCCAGTGAGGCATGATTCCGCGATTGCCGCCACAGCGCTTGCAGTCCCGTATAACGTGAGGTAGGTGATTGCTGAGCGGAAATGGTGAGAGAGGGCTAGCATGATGAAAGGTGTTGCAATAAGCAGCGGCTTAATTACAAGGAGAGGCCCCACGTTATAAGACCCAAGCATAATTGTTGAGACGACGAGTGTGGCAAGCACTTTAGTGCGGGGATCAAGCACGAGCCCTCGGTTATTGGCAGTTGAGAGGAACAGCCCGTTTTTCATTATGCGATGCCGGCTCGCTCAAAGTGCTTGTGGAGGAGTTTCTTGCCGATGACAGCTCCGATACACCCTGCGATAAATGCAGCAAGAGCAAGAGGTAGAAGGCTCCAGTCAGGAATGTAGCTGGAGAGCGCGTTGGCATATTCCTGTCCGTAGCCAGAGGCGATACCTGCGAAGTAGCTCGCGCGATTCATGACGATGGGAATATAGTTGCCTATCAACCATACGCTCAGGACTCCGTGTGAAATTACGGCGCGCCCTGCGCTGTTATAGTTACCGCTTCTGAGGACAAGGTCGGCGAGAAGACCACATACTGGTCCGGTGATAAAGGCATATACGCCCATGCCACCGAGACCCATAAGGAGGCCGAGGATGGTTCCCATGATAAAAACCATTCCGAAATGCCTTACTTTTGTGATGTAGAGCATGTACGGAATGCCTCCGATAAGCGGACAGATGACGGAGAGCAATGGAATGAATATAGGAACGTAGCCCAGCATTGCCACAGCCATAATGATTATGAAGTAGAGAGCAGTGAAGATACCGATGTTTATAAGGTCTTTTGGTTGCAGTCCTTTTTTCTTGACTGAGGGTGTTTCAGGCATAATACGTCTCCCTTCGGTTAGCTCTATCTAACTTATAAAGGATAGACACACAGAAACTCAGTCAATAGCCCATTTGTATCATTATGTCCCGTTTGTATCGTATAGCTGCTATTCGCTTTCTGATAAGTATTTGCCAACTGCCGTGGTAAATATTCAAATAGCATTTTTACATCATTTTGCATAATCTGGTCTTCATTTTTAATACCATACAAGTTCGCCTATATAACTCGCTAAAATATAGAGTGGGTTGATTAAAACTAATCGTTTCTGTGACACTCCCAGAAGCACACGATTGGAGTTTATATATGTGCGGCATCGTTGGTTTTACCGGACACCAAAGTGCAAAAGATGTCCTCATTGAAGGTCTTAAACGTCTCGAATACCGTGGGTATGATTCTGCCGGTATTGCTTTGCAAAACACAACCAACGAAGAACTTACGGTCGTACATCGCGTAGGAAAAGTTGCGGGATTAGCTGAAGCGGTGGAGTACCTCAATAATGCAAACCCCTGTGGCATCGGACATACCCGTTGGGCAACGCACGGCGCTCCAAGTGAGCGCAACGCCCACCCACATACCTCTTGTGACAATCAAATTGCCGTCGTACACAACGGCATCATCGAGAACTTTGCCGAACTCCGTGAGCAGCTTGAGGCTCGGGGGCACAAATTCCGCAGCGATACCGATACTGAAGTCGTTTCTCACCTTATTGAAGAAGCCTACAGAGGCAACCTTCGCGATGCTGTTGCCAAGGCATGCTCGCAAATTGTAGGAACCTATGGCCTTGCTGTTATATGCTCTCAGGAACCCGGTCGCATTGTAGTTACTCGCAAAGATTCTCCCATTGTCCTTGCACATGGCGAGAAGGGCAGCTACGTTGCATCTGACATCATTGCGGTTATCGAAGCCTCCCGAGATGTCACTGTTCTTGGCGACAATGAGTTTGCTGTTATGGAGCCCGATGGCATCAGCTATACCGATGTCGATGGAAACCCCATTCAACCTAAAGTCATGCACGTTGATTGGGATGTTGATGTTGTTGAGAAGGGCGGCTACCCCGATTTCATGCTCAAAGAAATCCATGAGCAGCCACGTGTTATCCGCGATACCCTTGCAGGACGTCTGACCAACGGCGTACTTTCCATTGATGAGCTGGGCATGTCCTTGGAACAGCTCCGTTTGATTGACCGTGTCTACATCATTGCCTGCGGAACTAGCTATCACGCTGGTCTTATCGCCCGTCAGCTTATCGAAGGCTGGGCACGCATACCTGTCGAAGTTGAAGCTGCGAGTGAATTTCGTTATCGAAATCCCATTATTACTCCGTCAACGCTGGTAGTTGCTGTTTCTCAGTCCGGTGAGACCGCTGATACTCTTGCTGCCATCCGCGACGCCCGCATCAAAGGCGCTAAGGTTTTTGGCATCACCAACGTTATTGGTAGTCCCGTGGCCCGTGAGTCTGACGGTGTTATCTACACTAAGGCTAACAAGGAGATTGCCGTTGCCTCAACCAAATCTTTCCTTGGCCAAATTGTGAGCCTAACGCTTCTTGCTATGGTTCTTGCACAGGCAAAAGGAAAGCTCTCAATTGCTCAGATACGCTTGCTCTTTAAAGAACTTGCCGATACCGCCGAGCAGGTCGAAGAAGTCCTCAGCGATACAAAAGCTATCGACATTGCCGCGCAGGCCTGCAAAGATGCCAATAATGCTTTGTTCATTGGTCGTGGCATGGGAGCCGCTATTTGCTACGAAGGTGCCCTTAAACTCAAGGAAATTAGCTATCTTCATGCTGAGGCATATGCTGCAGGAGAAATGAAGCATGGCCCCATTGCACTTTTGTCCAAAGGCTATCCTGTCATTGCCGTAGCAACTAACTCTCCGGTATACGACAAGATGATCTCCAATATCCAAGAATCTCGAGCACGCGGCGCCATGATTATTGCCGTGGCGACCGAAGGTGATCAGGAAATCAAAAAGCATGCCGACTATATCATCTTCGTGCCTAAAGTCAGAGATGCCTTCTCGCCAATCATTGCTTCGGTACCTTTTCA
>CAUTGQ010000015.1:0-14636 GCA_963538075.1 uncultured Atopobiaceae bacterium | reverse complement strand
AAACAGATTATCATTGACCCAGTTAGTAGCATTGATGCCAACAGTAGAAATAGAGATAAAGTACACCAGGGACATAACAATAACAAAAATAGGAAGACCGAGAATACGGTTAGTGACAACACGGTCAATCTTCTCGGAAGTAGACAGCTTCTTAGGTGCCTTTTTGACACAAGCTGCCATTACGCCAGCAATCCACTCATAACGGTCAGACGTGATGATGGACTCAGCGTCGTCATCACGAGATTTCTCAACTGCAGAAATAATCTTCTCAATTTCTGCGGTCTTCTCGGCAGAAAGATTAAGAGGGGCAATTGCAGCTGCATCGCGCTCAAAGACCTTAATTGAATACCAACGAGAAAGAGATGCTGGAGCAAGGCCCTCGATTGCAGCAGCAATCTTGCCAAGAGCCTCTTCAACCTCTGGGGTAAAGCACTTAACACCCTCAGCAGGAGTTCCCTCCTGGCCAGCCTTAATTGCCGTCTTTACCAGAGTATCAATGTTCTTGTTACGAAGTGCGGAGACCTCAACAACCTCAACGCCAAGCTGCTTAGAAAGCTCCTTGACATCAATGACGTCACCAGACTCCTTGAGCAGGTCAACCATGTTAAGACCAAGGACAACTGGACGACCAGCCTCAAGAATCTGAGTAGTCAGATAGAGGTTACGCTCTAGGTTAGTAACATCGAGAAGGTCAATGATAGTATCAGGGCGCTCGTTAATGAGATAGTCACGTGATACCTGCTCCTCAGGTGAATAAGGAGACAGAGAATAAATACCAGGAAGGTCGACAAAGGTGACGTCCTTATCAGCTCGCCAGTTTGCCTGCTTCTTCTCGACGGTAACGCCAGGCCAGTTGCCGACGTAACCGTTTGAGCCCGTAAGCTCATTGAATAGGGTGGTCTTACCGCAGTTTGGATTACCTGCAAGACCAATAATAGTCTTTTGTGCCATTAGGCTTCCTCTACCTTGTGAACGTCTACTACTTCAATGCTTGCAGCTTCATCCTTGCGGATAGAAAGCTCGTAGCCACGAACTGTGAGCTCAATTGGGTCTCCCAGTGGTGCTACTTTTTTGACGTGAACCTCAGTACCCTTAGTAAGGCCCATGTCCATGATGCGACGTTTCACGGCGCCTACACCCTTTAGCGCAGCAACCGTGCAACTCTCCCCCACCTTAACTTCTTTCAGAGTTGCCATAACCTTCCTTTCATCGAAACACGTATTAAAAGCCGCGGGTTTTACCAGCAGCGCAATACAACAAAGTGTTTAGAGCGGAGAAACCATGATGTGCGACGACATCTGACGGTTCAGTCCAAGTCGTGCACCCTTAACGCTAACAATAACGTCGCCGTTGACTCGTGAAATAACCTTTACCTCGGCGCCCTCAACAAAACCAAGTGTTGAGAGGTGCTGGCGAAGATCAGAAGCACCCTTAACCGTTACGATCAACGCAGTCTCTCCCTCACCAAGCATGGCAAGAGGAAGAACTGGACCAGAATTTGCAGGACCCTGTGAGGTCTTTTCTGTATCCATGCATCCCCCCAAAATAACGTAGGCAAACTAAGTTTGCTCTTTCGAACTTTTACTTCATTAGTATCAACTAAAAGTTAAGGTAATTCAACTTTCATTTAATAATTAAAGTAAAAATAAGGCGAGAAACACTGTCTACCAGTGGTTTCTCGCCTTATAAATATTGCAACTTTATTTCAGGTAATACTAGTTTTACGTAAACATAAACATTTGTTTGCTCAAACTTATGGCAAGCGGTGTGACATCAGCCCGTATTCTGCAGACCTGCGGCAACACCAGACACGGTGCACAAAATCAAATACGTAATGTTTGCACGTTCCTCTGGAGTAAGCATGTCATCCCTTATACGAAGCTCAGACAGGGCATGCACCTGCGTAACCGAGAGAATATTAACAAATGGCAGACGCAGTCGGATAACAGGACCAAGCACACGACGGTTCTCCAGAGGCCACTTGTTTCCGGTGATAGCAAGCACCCACTTACGCGTCAACGACATCTCGGAGAGAACCATCTCCGAAAGTTCAGGGCGATCACCCAGAGCCAGATAAAGCCTTGCAATACGAGCATCAATTTTGGAGATTGACATCTCAATGTTGTCGATAAACGTAGTGAACAGCGGCCACTCTCTATATGCCTCACGGAGTCGTTCAATATCCCCTACCGCCTCGCAGGCGCTGCCCAGCCCATACCATGCAGCCAGGTTGATACGAGCCTGTGACCAGGAGAAAATCCATGGAATAGCACGCAAGTCATCAAGAGACTTGGCGCCCAGGCCACGTTTTGCAGGTCTCGAACCAATGGGGAGAAGACCAATCTCTGTCAGAGGGGTAACAACCGAGAACCACTCAGCAAAGCCATCGGAGTGAATGAGCTCCAAGAAACGCTGCTTGGACGCTTTATCAAGCTCAGAAGCGAGCGAAGCAAACTTCACGTCTGTCTGGGTATTCTTCTGTTCAATAGAAGGTGCCATCTGAAGTAGTGTTGCTCCAGCAACAGACTCTACGTGACGGCGAGCAAGCGTTGGGTCACCATAGCGAGCAAAAATAACTTCTCCCTGCTCAGTAAGTTTAAAGCGACCGTTGACTGAGCCTTTGGGCTGAGAAAGAACAGCACGGTTTGCAGGACCACCGCCACGACCAACTGCACCGCCACGACCATGCATCAAGATGAGGTCAATGGAGTTCTTCTCTGCCCACTCTGCCAAAGCAGCCTGGGTCTTATGCAGAACCAACGTTGCCGTAGTTGGACCCTCGTCCTTTGAGGAATCGGAATAGCCCAGCATGACCTCAAGCTTGCGGTCTGTCTGAGCAAGACGTGCCTGTACCTCAGGAAGCTGAATTACCTGGTCAAGTGTAGCAACAGCGTTCTCAAGGTCTTCAATTTGCTCAAAGAGTGGAATAACGTCTAGTACAGGAACGTCTTCTTCATTTGCAAACGCAAGACGTGCAAGCTTATAGACATTCTCAACATCCTGAGCAGACTGCGTAAACGAAATAATATAGCGACGAGCAGCGTTGATACCGTTCTTCTTTTGAATTGAACCAATGGAGCGGAAGGTATCTAGCACCTCCTGCGTCATAGCATCAAGTTTGGCGGGTTTCTCGGCAGTTGAGGGGTGTGTCTCAATATCTGCAAGCGCACGCTTGTGCACCAAAGAGTGCTGACGGAACTCCATCTCTACCAAGTGGAAGCCAAAAGTTTGAGCCTGCCAGATAAGCTTCTGAACAGGACCGTAGGCAATACGGAAAGCCCCTGCTTGAGCCAGTGAATCCTGAATAACACGCAGATCAGCAATAAACTCTTCAGCGTTTTGATACATCAGGTCAGCATTGCGCTCAATGGTGGCACTGAGTCGGCCAGAAATGACGCGCATTGCCGCACGGTGCAACTCAGACCCAGCCTTATCAATAGCCCTAGAGGTCAGGGCCTGGCTCATCTCTACCTGCTGTGCCCAAAGATTAGCAAGGGCAGGAGAAGCTGGAGTTGAAATGCCATCAAGCGTCAGACCGCGGCTGACCTCCTTGGTTGCTCGAGCCAATGCCTGCAGTACGTGTACACGGTACTTCTCGGCAACTTGGCGAGAAACCAGGGCGTTAACATTAGGGTTACCGTCGCGGTCGGAGCCAATCCAGCTACCTGGACGTAAGAATGGTGGGCAGACAGGTGGCACACAACCAGCATTTTCTCCCAGCACCCAGTTATCAAAGCGGCGGTACACCGAAGGAACCATCTCAAAAAGGGTGGTATCAAAAATGTTGAGGACGGTGTCTGCCTCCTCCAAAGGAGTTGGCTTTTTATGACCAATAGGAGATGTGCGGAACAGGCCGTCAATCTCTTGCAACATGCGACGCTCGTTTTCCATACGAGCAGGACCGCCAAGTCTCTGGCGCTCATCAAGAAGCTCTGAGATGGTGCGGATTCGGCGTTCAACATTTTTACGGCGGGCCTCAGTAGGATGCGCAGTAAAAACAGGGTGGAACTCAAGGCGATTAAGGCGTGCTTTTGCCTCTTCTTCACCGCACTCGTCAATAAGCTGTCTATATGCAACGGTTATCTCATTGATAGGGTCTTCTGCAGAAGATGGATCAACAGAAGCCTCACGAGAGCGCAGGCTGGTAACGCGATAATTCTCTTCACAAAGATTTGCTAAGTGGAAGAAAGTTACAAATGCGCGCATGAGAAGCACAGAGTCTTCCATGCTTAGGTTGTCAATGGTAGAAGCAAAACGCAGAAAAGCATTAAGCGATTCCTTCTCTGAATCTACTTTGAGTACCGCATTGATTGCCTCAAGCAGCAAAGGTGCGCGAGTTGTAGACAAATCATCTGGTCCAGCTTTAATTGCTTCAACCAACAACGTGTCAAAACTAGTAAGAAGATCTGGATTGTACTCAGCAAGCACTTTTCTTACCAAACGCAAAAAGAAGGTAAGGTTATCGCGCAGAGGAGCTGGCGCTTTAAGCGCTTGAATAAGGGTACGAGCAGCAGCAATCTCATTCCCGCGTCGTTCAAGAAGCGACTGAGCTACTTCAGGAGTTGTTGCACCATCGATGGGTTTCTCGTCAAAAGAAGCATTGCTGGACTCTAGATTTGAATCTTGAGGATTGCCTGCCATGCTCATCCTTTCCCACATGACTCTGAATACATAGTATCTACCATACCCTTTTGTAACAATCTTCGCACGATTGTTTGTCAATCTGTTACCTAATGTACATCGTGGACTACAATCGATACAACAAATAAAAATTGATATATCAAAGTTTCTAACCGCGCTAAAGAAGATCTTAGGTTTTACATGCTCAATCCATTCAAGAAAAGTCGTACTGCGTACAACAATTCTTCCGTACATAAGCAGGTAGAGCGCCTTCGCACACCTCGTTATGAGCTTGATGACTCGCGCACAAACGGGAGTCAACCTGGCATTGTGGTTACGTGGTGGACCAGGCTTCTGTCTGCGGTAGTCTCTGGCGATATTGCTAATCAAGACGAGCAATACTTGGCACATCAAACATCACAAGACTATCTTTTTAATGCTCTTGGACAAGGTGCCTGGGGTGCACTTTTTCCGCTTTTAACTGTTGTTTGCTCTCAGCTTGTTGGCATTGAACAAGCAGGACTCTTCTCCATGGCATTTGTTGTGGCAACGCTTTTGTTATTTATTGCCCAATACGGTGTCCGCACGTATCAAGTTTCCGACATAGCTGAACAACGTAGTTTTTCTGATTACCAGATTCAACGCGCAGCTACCGTTATTGTCATGGTACTAGCAGGTCTTATTTGGTGCTTCTTTAAAGGGTATACCGAGCCCATGTTTTCTATCTGCACGGGAGCTTTGCTCTTTAGGGCGGTTGACGGTATGGCTGATGTCTACGAAGGTCGTCTTCAGCAAAAAGACAAACTCTACCTCGCAGGACTCAGTCAGGCTCTTAGGTGCAGTGCCAGTTTTATTCTCTTTACTGTTGTGTTGTTTGTTACCAGAAATCTTGTATGGGCAAGCTGGAGCATGGGCATTTGTGCCCTTATCACTCTGGTATTTGTTTCTGCTCCCCTGGCCATTCTTGAGACCGATAAAAGCGTGCGCATCAAACTTACAAACATCAAAGATATCTTTGTACAGTGCTGGCCTCTCTTTTTAGCACTTTTCCTCTACAACCTTATTGACTCGCTGCCAAAGTTTGCCATGGAAGGCACACTTTCTTACAGCAATCAGTTGTACTTCAACGCACTTTATTTCCCCGCTCACACTATTTTGATGATCTCTACACTCATCTACAGGCCACAGCTCTTCAAACTTGCTAGTTTGCTAGAAACCTCAATTCATAATCCCGCTAATAAGAAACGCTTTGGCGTAATGGTACTTGCAATGTTTGGAGCCATTGCCGTAGTCACCATTGGTACCGCTGCATTTGTCGAGTTCATTGGCATTCCTCTTAACGGCTTCTTGTATGGCGTTAATTTTGAGCAATATCGTGGACTTGCTCGCATTATGGTGGCCACGGGTGGGCTTTGTGCTGCGATCGACTTTTTATACCAACTCATCACGATCATGCGAGTTCAAAAAGCCGTTACGCGCGCGTACCTCATTTCATTTGTTGTATCCATCCCTATTATCTGGATGATGGTCAGCTTTACTGGTCTTAACGGCGCAGTTATTGGTAGCTTCTCCTCTATCCTTATCCTCTTCTTGCTGCTCATTAGCGAATACGCTGTAGCACGCCTAAAGAGCTAACCAACGCGGTCAAGGCTGAAGAGCCATAAACTACCCCGTTTTCTAACGCAAAATCCCTCTGCTCCATATCTTGGAACAGAGGGATTTTTTGTACATAAGGCGAGAAAACCCACAGCTTGACGGGTTTCTCGGCAACAATCTTAGAAGGAGCAAGCGCCGCCGATGGTGCAAGCAGCTGCAGCGGAACCATCGTCTGAGTCATCGTTTGAACCAGAAACATGGAAGACCTCAGAAAGGTAATTGATGATGTCGCCGGACTCATACATTGCCTTGCCGTCAATGAACAAACATGGGACCTGACGCTTACCGCCAACCTCAATAAGGCGCTCGCGAGCTGCGTCATCAGCAACGATATCGTGCATAGGAAGCTCAATGTTGTTCTGCTCCATAAAGGACATGACCTTGTGGCAGTATGGGCAGGTTGGCTTATAGAAAAGCTCAAGATTCTGAGTAGCCATAAAAACTCCTTTTGTTAGTAATTACTACTACTTTGTCTATACCCATCACGTTGCAGTTGTTTCACATGGATTTAGATAGGCATAAAAATAGCCGCACAAGGCGGCTATTCAATAATTGATGGTGCCAGCAACCAGGATCGAACTGATGACCCCCGCTTTACGAGAGCGGTGCTCTACCAACTGAGCTATGCTGGCGTGCAAAAGCGCGCTAACAACTATACGGGGAAGCCCTGTATTATTCAAGCAAAAATACTAAAGAAGCCCGAGAACACCACGAACAAGGCGCTCAAGATCATTTGCGTACTTCTCAGATGCCTCTTGAACACTCTTATGCGTAGTTCCGTGAGCTCCAGCTGGATTTGCTGCAAGCGTCAAAGCCAACACGTTCATATCAAGAGCTCGGGCCATAATGACTTCAAGAGCTGTGGAAACGCCAACATATGAGACACCAAAGCTACGAAGCATAGCAACCTCTGCAGGAGTCTCAAAGTTTGGTCCCAAAAGACCAGCAAAAACACCCTCGTTGAGCTCAATTTTGAGGTCATCGGCTACGCCACGTGCAAGTGTTCTTAGATAAGGTGAGAAGGCATCATTCATATCCACAAAGGGGGTTTCGACATCGCGAAGGCCTGCCCACTCTGCAAGCGGATTGGTTCCAGTGAGGTTAATCTGATCAGTAATAACGCCAAGGCCAGTCTTTGCGTTTCCAGAAACAGCACCTGTTGCACCTGCAAAAATAATGTCTTTGCAGCCCAGGTGATGGGCATGCTGAACAAGAGAGGTTACCTCAGCTGCAGAATAACCCTGATAGAGATGTACACGACCAGGATAAACAACTACAGGCACACCATCGATAGTACCAATAGTTGCCTCAAAGCTGTGTCCAGCCATAGGAGAAGCGTCAACAGGGAAACCTGGAATGTCTCGATAATCAATACGACGAACTGGCTTTACTAAATCAGCAAGATGACCAAGTCCAGTTCCCAAAATAAGAGCAACAGGATGTTCAACAGATGGGCTTACATTCTCAATGGTTTTCTCGGTAACCACGCAAATCCCCTCCTCTAAGAGGTGACGAGTAAGTGTTCCCTCGCCAGAAACAAGCTTTCCTGAGTACGTACCATCATAAATCTCATGCACGCCACAAGACGGGCTCTTTGCCTTCAAAACGGCGAGCGTTATGTCAGAAGACGTAACGGCATTAAGAGCAATCTTAGATCCACGTTCAAAATCTTCCGTTACATCTGAGCCATCCTTGAGCCAAACACGTCCTTCTCGCTGTTCCGCGGGCGGACGAGGCACAGGAAGACCTGAGGAAGTCTCGGGGCAGATCTTTGTGACGTTTACTTTTTCTGCCAGCTTTTGTACTGCAGAAACAGGCTTGGCCCCTCCGTCATATCTGACGGGGAGGCCAAGTAAACAAGCGCTAATAGCAACTTTCATTGCTTTTCAGATCCTAGAGAGCAAGAGAATAAACAGCGATAGATGCCTTACCAAGAATCTCGTTAATCTTCTGTGACCACTCCTGAGATGCCTTGCTTGCAACAGCAGAGTACTTGCTCATTGCAACCTGATAAGCGGTCTGAGCAGCTGCATAAGAGGCGGAATCATTGGAGATTGAGTATGCAGAGAGCTGCTTGTAGTAATCGCCATCCTGGGAAGCCCAAGTGTTGTTCTTAGCATCCCACTCATCACCAGCAAGACCAATGATGTACTGAGCGTACTCCTGGCTTGTAGTCTCGGAGTTGCCGTCCTCAGGTGCAGTTGGAGCCTGTGGAGCATCTGGAAGGGTTGTAGTCAGAACACTATCACGATACTTCTTCATGATGACAGCATCATGGATGAGCTTCTTTGCAACGTCTTCAGAGAGCTTGTATGCAGAAGCAACCTGGCTAACATCAGTAGTCTTGAAGTTGGTCTGCATGTAATTGTTGACTTCGTCATCGGTGACGGTAATACCCTTGCTCTGAGCCTCAGCAACAACAAGAGCATTGCGAACATAACCAATAATCTTATCGGCTGCTGGAACAGCGTAGGTGCCGTCAGACTGCTTTGCTGCGTCAAGACCGGAAGTGTTCTCAATAACCTCACGAGCAGTTACTTCTTTGGTCTGACCGTTATAGGTATAAGAAGCAATAGGAGTGTTGAGCTCACCCTCAGAAAGTGTGGTGCGACCGTTCAAAGAACCAGTAGCTCCGCCGCCGCCCAGAAGGAAGCGACCGATGACAATACCAAGAGCAAACAGTACAACTGCGCCTACTCCGATAAAGATCTTTGAGTTCTTTTTTACATCAATAGATGGCATATCCTTGCCTTTCATCGCTTAATGCAACTATGCGTACATAATACAAACCTGTAGTTTACTCTTATTAGCATGCATAAAACATACAACCAGTAAACTCCCCCGTTTGTACACAGTCGTTTACATGCAAATCAAATTACTTGGTAGCTGCAACAATCTCTTCCGAATACTGCTTAATGTATCCAGTGGCATTTTCCGCATCAAACTTCATACGCTGCGACAACGCCTTCTTCACGTCTTTAGAAATAGTTCCGTGCGCTAAGGCGAGAAGACCCTGGAGCATGTCATGGTACTCAGCATCTCCGTGATAGCACTGAACTGCCTCATCCAGAAGTGGCCACGCCTCATCGGAATGCTTTGCAGAAGTTGCGCCGTACTGGCAGAGGAACAAAAATGCTGCTAGACGAACTGTAGCTGAGTCGTCATCAAACAAAGAAGCCTCAGCAGCATCAAATGCTTTAAAGACCTGATCACCAAAATGCTCACTCAAATGAGCAAGTGCATCGAGCACTTCCCAACGAGTCTGAGCCTCTGGTCTATACAGTGCATCAATAAGAGAATCGATGTGCTCTTCAAAGGCAAGAGGAGCAACATGAGCAAGCTCTGCAAGCTCATGAGACGCATCTTGACGAGCGCGCCTACTAGCATCAGACAAAGCGATGACCAGTGCATTTACCTTTTTCATCTGTGCCATAGTTGGCTTTTTAGCAGCCTTCTTAGCAGGTTGCTTTTCTTGTTTTGGCGCCTTTGTAGAGCCCGCTTTTGCGGTTGCCTTAGTTGAAGCCTTTTTTGGCTTCTGAGCAGTTTCTTTCTTCTCTGCCATGAAACCTAAATCCTCTCTAAAACACCCTTTATTCTCTAAATCCGTCTACGACAACGGTGCCGCTTTTTTGATCCTCATGAATTTTAATAAATCCAAGGCTTGATGCCTCACGTAAAAGAGAAGTAAACGAACGATATCCATAAGTTGCCTCAGCAAACTGTGGACGCTTCCTTCGCATGGTCTCCTTTAAGCGAGATGCATAAATAAACGTTTCGCTTTCGCGTTCCAAAGACTCAATGGTCTCAAATAAGAGCTGATAGCAGTCGTGTTTCTCGGCAGGTACCTTCTCTTTAAAGTCTGGAATTCTGCCAGAACTCAAAATATCCTCGTAGAAGATAAACTCGTCGCAAACTTCAGCAAGAAGCGAGCTGGTAGACTCCTTCATACCAACGCCAATGACCGTTTTACCAGCCTCTTTAAGCTTTGCCACGAGTGGTGAGAAGTCCGAGTCACCAGAAAGCACAGCGAATGTGTCAATGTGGTCTTTAGTAAGACACATCTCAACAGCATCTACCGCAAGTCTAATATCGGCAGAGTTCTTGCCGGTGTAAGCCCTATCTGGAATTTCAATGAGCTCAATGCCAAGCTCATGCAGGGGTGTAATTGCATTTGGAAAGCGCTGCCAATCGCAATATGCGCGCTTAGCAGTAATACGGCCCTTATCAACCAGCCTCTCCATAATGAGCTTCATCTCTGGAAGATGACCTGGTTCTTGGTGGCCGTTTTTCTTTCTTTTACCTGTTCCTAGTGCCAAATTTTCATAATCGATGAAAACCGCAATAGAGCTCTGAGGAGTAGAAATATCACTCATAACCTGGGTTCCTTTGCGGCTAGCACTTAGTGGCAGCAGTGGCCGTCATGACCGTGCTCGTGGCCTTCGTGGTCATGATGATGTCCATGACCGTGGCACTCACACTCGTGATCGCCATCTTCATGGTCATGACCACAGCAGCACTCATGCTCGCCCTCATCTTCCTGGCTCTCGAGGAGCGACCAGTCAAGGCCAGCTGCAGTGCTGGTTGCCTCGTCAGCATAGAGCAGTGAGATTGCCTGAGTGCCCTTACGAGCGCCACCAATCTGGCACAGCATGTCATAGAGGGTAAATGCAGTTTCTGCACCAGGAAGCGTAATCTCAAGGTCCTCAGACTGAGCAAGTGCAAGCGCAATATCCTTGCGGAAGTGCTCGGCCAAAAATCCTGGCTGGAAGTCTCCCTCAAGCGACTTAGGAGCAAGCTCTTTAAGTGCGCGAGAAGAACCCATGCCGCTGGCAACAACCTCAAGCATCTGCTCAACGTCAAGTCCGCCCTGCTCTGCCAGAGCCATTGCATCTGCGTAGCCAATCATGCAGGAAGCAAGAGAAACCTGGTTACAGAGCTTTGCGGTCTGGCCCTTACCTGCACCACCCATGCAGAAAATCTTTGACGAGAAGGTCTCGAGAAGTGCGCGTACTGGCTCTACGTCATTCTCGGTTGCACCAATAATCAGGGTAAGCGTACCGTCCTGAGCGCCCTTCTGGCCACCGGTAACAGGACAGTCAAATGCATGCTTTCCCTCAATTTCAGCTGCGTCATGAATGTCACGTGCAAGTTGAGATGAAGAAGTAGTCAGATCAATAAGGTAAGCGCCCTTCTTAGCAACGCGGATAAGACCGTCTGTTGCCAAGTAAACATCTTCAACGTCAGTTGGATAACCAACCATGGTAAAGATAACGTCAGCGTCTTTTGCAGCATCTGCCACACTCTCTGCAGCGTGAGCGCCCAGCGAGACAAGTTTTTGTGCTTTCTCTGGTGTTCTGTTGTAAACAGTAACGTCATAACCAGCAGAAATAAGGTGCTCTGCGATAGGAGCGCCCATAATGCCTGTTCCAATAAAAGCAACCTTTGCATTCTTGCTCAGTGCCATGTATGAGTCCTTTCAGACTGAAATTAATATACAAACTGGGGCCGCTCCAAAGAGCGACCCCATACCTTGTACCCGTTAATTAGATTTACGAACCCTGTTAGCAATTCGGTCAGAAAGCGAAAGCTTCTCGCGGCGGTCAGTGCCCCAGAAGACAATAGCTACCATGCCTGGGCCAACGTGAGCGCCAATAACTGGTCCCACCTGACTGTGAATAATGGTGAGTCCCTCACAGCCCTTCTCTTTACGAATCTGAGCCTCTAGCCAATTAGCATCCTTTTGTGCGTCTGCAGAAATGATGCCGACAGGAAGTGAGGTGTCATGAGAATAGCTATCTCTGAAGTCCTGAATCAAAGACTTAAGTGCCTTCTTACGACCTCTGCACACCGTCTTGACGGTAAGAGCTCCGGTTGAGTCATAGGTAAGCTCGGGCTTTACATCAAGCTTGCCGCCAATGTTAGCTGCAGCAGCAGGAATACGACCTCCTGCAGCAAGTGCATCCAAGGTCTCAAGCGTTAAGTAGCCATGAATATAGTTTTTTGCGTCGGCGGCCCACTCAGCAATCTCTTTTGCCGAGAGACCCTTATTGGCCTGATGTACTGCTTCAAGACCCAAAAGCTGAGCTGCGGACGAAGGTGCACCATTGTCGACTACGTAAATCTCAAAGTCTGGGTATTTCTCTCTTACCATATCTGCTGCTTGCTCAGCTGCATAGTAGGATGAAGAGAGAGCCGAGGTAAAGCACAGATACACCGTTGGTGTGCCCTGTTTTGCAGCACGCTCAAAGACCTCAAGATAATGACCAGGAGTAATTGCAGAGGTGGTGTAGTGCAGCTTTTTGTCTTTGCGCATGCCCTCAAAGAACTCATGTGCACTAATGCTCTTCCAGCCATCGTCATAGTGCTCTCCATCTGGTCCCACATAAGGGAACTGGATGATATCAACACCTAGCTGTTCAGCAATTCCTGGAGCAAAGTCTGCGCAGGAGTCCATGATGATTCGAACGTTACTGGGCTTATGATATGCAGCTGAAAGCTCAGTAGGCTCAAGATCCTCAAAGGCGACCTCGCTGATTTCTTCTTCGGCCTTATCTTTTTTATTGAACATCTGGTTCCTCAATCTTAGGTTTGATAATTCCATAACCACCATTTTTACGATGGTAGATGACATTAGTCAAACCAGTAGAAGAATTAACAAAGACATAAAAATCATGGCCGAGAAGGTCAGTTTGGACAAGCGCCTCCTCTTCTGTCATGGGCTCAAGATCAATGTATTTCTCGCGAACAAGCTGGTCATCAAGATCTTCAGCTGGAATCTCAATGAGATTGGCAAGATCTTCTTGTGTAAGAGCAACTCCGCGCTCAGACTTTACATGATGACGGCGCTCAACAACTTTTGTCTTGTACTTGCGTAGCTGTCTGGAGACTTTTTCTGCTGCTTCATCAATAGCCACATACATATCATCAGAGCTAGCAGTGACACGAACAACATTGTTACGAACAAATACCGTAACCTCAGCTGTCTTTCTATCTGGATTTGAAGGGTTTTTGTCTACTCTGAGAACTACATCGCAAGACATAGGAGTGATGTCAAATACTTTAAGAGCATCACCGATTTTCTGGTCTACGTGTGCGCGCAAAGCCTCAGAAATGCTTACCTTGCGTCCCGAAATCTTGATGTCCACCATGGGAGCCTCCTATCGGATACACGAGACATCTTCTAACTGATGTCTGTATAACAACAATACCCATTTGTCGACCAATCATTCCATAAAAAGTTGAATTGAGCGGTAAACGGTTAGAGACTATTTCTCTTTATGTGCGATTAATTTTGCTCAGAGGAAGATGTGGCAGAATCAGCGCTGGTAGATTGCGTAGAAACTTCCACAAGACCGGAAATCTTATTGGTAGTTGAGAGGTGTGGCAAGGTGCCAATCCACTTGTTTCTAATAACTCCCTCGACACCGTTAGATTGAATAGCTGAAAGAGCTTGCTGAATTTGTGTAGCGAGAGCTTTGTTACTAGTTGCAACAGAAATACCAATCGTAGATGGAACGTCAACGACACCAACCATAGAAATATCTTTGTTTGCTGCCAAATAGGCACCGGCATATGCATCACAGGCCACATAATCGATGGAACCATTTTCAAGTGCTTCAAAAGCATCATTTAGGTTAGAAAAACCCTGAACAGACATGCCCGTAAGCACCTGACCCATTGCGCGCTCAGACAAAGAGCCCGTTTGAACACCAACTGACTTTCCACTCAAACTATCAGCAGTAATGTCTGTTTCTGAACCCTTATGGAAAAGCGCTGTTGTGGACTCTGCATAACCAGAAATCAACGTACTTGTTGAATCCTCACCGCTTCTAACATCCATGACAATATCGCAGCCTGCTTGCAAACCATCTACTGGTCCGTTAACTGATACAAACTTAACGTCTACGCCTAGCTGATCTGCAATTGCAGAAGCTACTTCAACGTCAATTCCCTGAAGAGTTCCAGCTTCTGAGGCCACAACCATTGGAGCAGTCACTGACTGCGTGCGCAAACCTACTGTAAGAGTGCCAGCAGTATGCAATGCGGAATCAGGAATCTTCTGCTGACGGGCTTCTCGCTTCTCTTGAATTGCCTCTTGCACCGACTTGACGTGGAACCATTTGTCCAAATCAATGTTGATAGGACCAATGGAGCATCCTGTTAAAACAACAGCTAGTGCTATAAGAAGTAACACCTTAAGAGAGCTTTTAACGCGCGTCATCAGAACTCCTTCTTCTAAACAGGTGTCTTTTCAGCTGACCTGGTATTTGACCCCACACTCGCATACTGGAACGTTTGCTTTGCTACCGCAGCAGCTCCACTACTAGTTCTCTCGCCTGCGAGACCCTTTGTCTCATTGA